>LJRV01000346.1 GCA_001612575.1 Streptobacillus notomytis | reverse complement strand
CCTTTATTGATTGGTGGTGCAACCACTTCTAAAGCACACACAGCAGTAAAAATTGACCCTCAGTATCAAAACGATGCGGTAATTTATGTTGCCGATGCTTCACGTGCTGTTGGTGTAGCGACAACCTTGCTTTCGAAAGAAATGCGTGGTGCATTTATTGAAGAGCATCGTGCTGAATATGCCAAAATTCGTGAGCGTTTAGCCAACAAACAACCAAAAGCGGCCAAACTGACTTATAAAGAGTCGGTTAAAAATGGTTTTAAAATTGATGAAAGCTATGTGCCACCAAAACCAAATCTTTTAGGAACACAAGTTTTAAAGAATTATCCGCTTACTACACTCGTGGATTATTTTGACTGGACGCCATTCTTTATAAGTCAGTTTGGCCGCTTTTGGTTGTTTGTTGGCTAAACGCTCACGAATTTTGGCATATTCAGCACGATGCTCTTCAATAAATGCACCACGCATTTCTTTCGAAAGCAAGGTTGTCGCTACACCAACAGCACGTGAAGCATCGGCAACATAAATTACCGGATCGTTTTGATACTGAGGGTCAATTTTTACTGCTGTGTGTGCTTTAGAAGTGGTTGCACCACCAATCAATAAAGGAATATTAAACCTTTACGCTGCATTTC
>LJRV01000345.1 GCA_001612575.1 Streptobacillus notomytis | reverse complement strand
CGGTAAATCAGGTCACTGCTGAAAATGTACCGGGCTTATTTGCTCGTAATGAACGTATGGTGTGTTTGTTTGATACTGAACTTGGCCGTATGGCTGTTGTTCTAGTAGGTGCGATGATTGTTGCTGGTATTGAAACTGTGGCAACAGGCAAGGTAAAACCTTCAGGCCGTATCGAATTACAGCATCATCAGTTAAAGCTAGAGAAAGGTGCTGAGCTTGGACGTTTTTATTTAGGTTCTACAGCTGTTATTTTATTTGAAAAAGATAAGATCGAATGGGAGCAACGTTTTAAAGCTGAGTCTGTAGTTGTAATGGGCGAGCGCATGGGACATACCATTTAGT
>LJRV01000344.1 GCA_001612575.1 Streptobacillus notomytis | reverse complement strand
TTTCTTTAAAGCATATGCAAGTATTCCCAAAGCCGTTTCTCCATCAGCATGAGCTATAGGCCGTGAACCTATCGCTAGTGATTCATGTCCTTTGGCTTGTGTTGGTGAGTATGTATCATTTCCTTCCCTTCCTTAAAATTTACCACCATTTTCTTTTGCAAATACCTTTTCTTTAACCACTAAATTCCCATAAAGTTTTTTAAAATATTTCCTCTAATCATGCTCTGTAACTGA
>LJRV01000343.1 GCA_001612575.1 Streptobacillus notomytis | reverse complement strand
AATAAGAAAGAGATATAATATAAGAAGCAAACTAAGACGGGTGTCAATTGAAATTACAAGTAAAATATTATTTTTAGCATTATTACTTTAATTATCCGTAATTTCTATAACAGAAAATTTTTCAGAAATAAAAGGTAAAGGTATGTATTCTAGTTACGAAGACAAACATGTAACTAAAGTTATAGGTATAGTAACTCCTTTAAATAAAACTAGACACAAGAATGGTTTTTTTATGCACTCACAAA
>LJRV01000342.1 GCA_001612575.1 Streptobacillus notomytis | reverse complement strand
GTGCGGGCTGTATTTTAAAAAATACAACCATTGCAGCGGGCACTAAAGTCCAAGCGTACAGCGTTTTTGATGGAGCGGTTGTTGGGGAAAATACCCAAATTGGTCCATTCGCACGCTTACGTCCAGGTGCTAAATTGGCAAATGAAGTACATATCGGCAACTTTGTTGAAGTCAAAAATACAACGATCGGTCTAGGCAGTAAAGCTAACCATTTCACCTATTTAGGTGATGCCGAGATCGGTGCTGAATCAAATATTGGGGCAGGTACAATCACCTGCAATTATGATGGTGCAAATAAACACAAAACCACTATTGGCGATGCAGTTTTTATCGGTTCTAATAGCTCGCTGGTTGCGCCTGTGACTATTGGTAATGGAGCAACAGTCGGTGCGGGTTCTGTGATTACGAAAGATGTGGCTGAACAAAGTCTCTCCTTTGAGCGTGCTCAACAAATTTCTAAAGCAAATTATCAACGTCCCCAAAAGCTTAAAAAATAAGAGGATTGGAATATGTGTGGTATCGTCGGAGGCGTTGCAGAACGTTGTGTAACCGAGATTTTAATTGAAGGTTTAAAACGTCTTGAATATCGTGGTTATGATTCGGCAGGCGTTGCTTTACTCAATAACCAGCAAATTTTACGTGAACGCCGTGTTGGTAAAGTTGCCAATCTTGCAGACGCTGTTTCAGAACACCAGCTTACTGGAGCAATTGGTATTGCGCATACCCGTTGGGCAACACACGGTAAACCGACCGAAAATAATGCTCACCCGCACATGTCAGGCAAGGTAGCAGTCGTTCACAACGGTATTATCGAGAACTATCAAGAGCTTAAAGATGACCTTCAAGCTTTAGGATATGTATTTACTTCTCAAACAGATACTGAAGTGGTAGCCCATTTAGTTGCAGAAGCTCTAAAAAATACTGATAGTTTACTTGAAGCAGTAGAATCTGTAG
>LJRV01000341.1 GCA_001612575.1 Streptobacillus notomytis | reverse complement strand
TAAATTACCTAAAGCTTTAAATGAAAGAATTGAATTACAGGAAATTCAAACAGATTTATATAGAAACCTCGGGTTCTACCATGACACTAGAGACGGTCATAATGAAATATATTCTGGAAGTGATCACGGTATAGATACGCTATATATTAATGGCGATATATCTAATTGGAGATTTGAAAGAATATGTGATTTCCCAACAGGAGAAATCGCTGTATCAGATTTAGATGGTGTTGGAGTATATGA
>LJRV01000340.1 GCA_001612575.1 Streptobacillus notomytis | reverse complement strand
AAAGGAAACTGGCATTTCTTAGGAATAAATACTTTTGTTCCCCAATGGGCAGTCGTTGAATCTAAATCTTGGTGGAAAACCTCCAATCTTCCTCAATGGGAAAAAGCCATTGATTTACAAAAAATTAAACAGCACCCTTGGGCTAAAAATCTTATATTGGGGTTAGCAGGTAAATATAATGAACACGAAGCGCGTGCTAATGTCGTTGCTTTGGGAGAAAAATCTGCACAAATTCTTCAAGAACAAAATGATGCATCTTTAAAAGGCTATTATTTTCCAGTAGAAGCCGATCCAACATGGCTAAGAGTAAGTACCTTAGGACATGTTTTGGAAAAATTACCCTCTCCTATTTGGGTTAGTGTTTATAGTGGTGAAAG
>LJRV01000339.1 GCA_001612575.1 Streptobacillus notomytis | reverse complement strand
AAATCGTTGACGAGCGTAAACCTGCTGACCGTATCGGTTCTCACCCTGCTGACTCTCAGTTAGCGGCTGCGATCCAGACTGCTTGCTTTAACAACAAGTTATTGCTTGAAAAAGGTGGTCGTAACGGTACAGTAATTCGTTTACTTTGCCCACTCATCATTACTCAAGAAGAGTGTGTAGAAGTAATTGCTCGCTTTAAGAAAGCAGTTGCAGAAGCATTGGTTGCAGTGCGAGGCGCGTAAGTATGGTGGATTTTGCAGAACATCGTAAAGCGTTACTCTGCAATGATGCACAATCCATTGCTGACTATGAGTC
>LJRV01000338.1 GCA_001612575.1 Streptobacillus notomytis | reverse complement strand
CATAAAATCATCTTCAATCATCAAGATTTTTGTCATGTTCTAGGCTCGCTTTAATTTACATGGGCACAAGAGTGCAACATGTCCAGTTGAGGGTTGATGACCTGAGTTTTTACAACCAGCAAACTTAACAAACTTGGGAATAAATTATCCTGACTTAACTTTTGTTTAGTTTGTTGGCTTAAACAATTCACTTGAGCAAGATTATGTTGTTTCCAACTTACAGAGAACCACATAATCATTGGTACATGTGTTTGTTGGCTCGGTGCGATTGCATAAGGTGAACCATGTAAATATAAACCATGTTCTCCGGTTGATTCGCCATGATCAGATAAATACCATAAACCTGTCTGATATTTTGATATTTCTTTTAGAGTATTAATCATTTGGCTTAATACATGGTCTGTATATACGATTGTATTATCATAACTATTTAGCAATTCGGTTTGCGAACAGCCCTGTATCGCATTCGTATCACAAGTCGGTTTAAAGGGTTGATATGCCTCAGGCGCACGCTTGTAATATGCAGGCCCGTGACTACCCACCTGATGCAAAACAATCAAACGTGGGCGATCATCATCTTTGGCAATAGTAGACAAATACTGCTTTAAGCTGTCAATGAGAATGTCATCATAACATTCGCCATCTTTACACCATTTTTTCTTTAAGTTTTCTGGAATTTGGTATTGTTCAACACGATCACATGCACCTTTACATCCCGAGTTATTATCAATCCAAGTCACTTGGTAACCCGCACGTTTTGCAATATCTAGTAAACCTTCGCGGTGACTAGCTAATTGC
>LJRV01000337.1 GCA_001612575.1 Streptobacillus notomytis | reverse complement strand
CTATACTGGTCAAACTTATTCTTTGGCCACTGTCGTCCAAGAGCTATCGCTCTATGGCGAAAATGCGGGTAATTTCGCCAGAAATGCAGCGCATGAAAGAAGAGTTTGGTGAAGACCGTATGCGTTTCTCTCAGGCAATGATGGCACTCTACAAGCGCGAGCAGGTCAATCCTCTCTCAGGCTGTTTGCCGCTCTTGCTGCAAATGCCGATTTTCCTTGCCCTATACTGGGTATTGCTGGAAAGTGTAGAACTGCGTCATGCGCCATGGTTCGGCTGGATTCAGGATTTGTCGGCGATGGATCCGTGGTTTATCTTGCCG
>LJRV01000336.1 GCA_001612575.1 Streptobacillus notomytis | reverse complement strand
GGTGCTGAATATGATGATCCAAAACTAGGATGATATTTACGTTCATCTCCTTTTTTAATACCATCTTCTGATAAAAGTCCTACTTCTCCTACAACAAAACTTCTTAATAAAAAAGATTGAGTCTGATAATCTTCTCTAAATAATCTATCAATATAATAATTATGTTTATCATCTATATATGAAGTAGAAATATCTCTATAATAATCACCTATTAAATTGTGATCTCTTCTAAATGAATTTTTTACAAGTAAACTTTCACTTCTAGAAAGAGCCTGCATTTCTGGAGACATTATTTGATATACATTTAATATATTATTAGAAAATTTCTTTGTTTTTATATCACTATCAATTCCATTTCCAATAGATTTTATTATTAATCTTTCATTATATACATAATTTCTATCTAATAATCTATTAGTGAAATATTCTTTTATTTCATAAGGAATATTAGTTGGAGATATTTTATCTAAATATCTACCATTTTTATATATATAATTAAAATGTTCATTATGTCTAACTCTACCATATGACATATTTATTATACCTTTTAGATTATATACATTTTCATCACGTCTAATAAGATTTATATTAGGAGTTTTACTTTTAAAGAACTTTTTTTCTTCCTCACTTACAATACCATCAGCATTTGTATCCATAAATCCATCTACTACTTTTAAAGCATGATCTTTATAGGCAGAGTTATTATTTTCTTTTTCTATTGTTAAAAAATCATATTTACTTTTAATTTTTTCTTTTTCACCATTATATAAATATGTCTCAAGTATTGTTACTGGATTATCTCCTTCTTTTAATTGAGATTCAGAAGTGCTTTCATATTCTAAAATTTCATTTTCACCTAATTTTGGTTTTAATTTTTCATTATCATTAACAATAGTAAACGTTGTTTTATGTTTTGAATCTTTAATGATTTCTTCTTTTTCAACATTACTATCAATTTTATGGGAATTCTCCGAATTAATCGTATAATTATTTGATATATTTCCACTTATATTTGTACCATTTAATCTACTGCTATTAGAATTAATAACAGTATTTGATTCATTAATATCAACTATAGTACAACTAATTGTAAAAAATAACATCAAAAAAAATTGAAATCTCTTAAATTTCATAAATCCTCACTTTTATTAGTTATATATACTATTATTATACCTTATTTTATAAAAAATAGAAACATTTATCTACCAACTATATTCAAGTCCTGTTCTAACGTTAAATTTAACATCTTTATATTCTCTATTCTCAAAACTTATAGGTAATTCTGCACTTAACCTAGCATTTAAATTATTAATTAAATTATATGTCATTTTAACTTCTGGAACTACTGTATTTTTAATTAATATTTTTCTACTTCCAAATAACTTAACATCATCTATTATTATTTTATTACTTGAAATATATTCTGTATTTAAAATGTATTTCATACCCACAGATACTATCATTTTATCCTTAGGATTAAAGTTATATCCTAAGTATATGTCTAAATTTAAATTAATTTTTTTAGTATGTAAAAAATATGATCCTTCCGATTTAACTTCTTTAATTATTTTATTAGGATAATCTAATATTCTTCTTAATTTTTCTTCATTCATTTCAGGATACGTAGTACCTAATATGTTTCCGGATTTTTCATATATTTTTTCATCAGATGATTTTTTACCTTTAACAAATTTTTTTAATGATCCCAAAATATTTTTTTCATCTAATTTAACTTCTTCATTATTTCTCTTTACTTTATCTAAATTTTTAGTAGGATCTTGTTCACTTGAAATATAGTTAATAACTTTTGATCTTGTTTCAGTTATTGTAATTAGCTCTTTTTTACCCATTAATTTTACTTCATTATATGAAAGATCTAAATTTAAATCAAAATTAATTCCCTTATCTTGTTTATACTCTGTATATATTGCAAGACTATATGTACTGTTATCTAAATTCAAAATAGTCTTAGTATCCTTAGTTATTTTCTTTGATTTGACATCAAAAAAGTAATTGTATTCTTTTGAAGATGAGGAAAAAAGATTAAATAACCCTGAACTATTTTTTTGATAATTCCAAGCAAAATAATTAAGAGGTAATTCCTCAAAATTTCCTTCATTAGTTTCTATTTTTTCTGACTTACCTGTAGACCTAATGCTATCAGCCTTAACACTTACCCTAAACTTTCCCTCTTCCTTTTTTATATCTATAAAAGGCGTTAATATATATTCTAATTCTCCAGCATATAATAAATCAGGTAACTTTTTACTTACTTCATTATATTCCTTCTCATTTCTTTCCTTTAATATCTTTAAAATACTTGGCTTTAGTTCTTCTTCTAATATATCCTTTCTCGATTTAACAACTCTCTTAAATCCTAATATACTCGTAAACTCTGTCCCCTTTACATACTCTAAACAAACCTTCGTTACTCACTCTTTTCCTTCC
>LJRV01000335.1 GCA_001612575.1 Streptobacillus notomytis | reverse complement strand
CGATAAAAAACCGAGCAATTTTTTGCAAATCTTTTTAGAAAAATTAACTTTAAAATTAACTTTTCTAAAATGACTTTAACCATAAAAATTAAGCACAGATCTAAGATCGTGCCACTTAATTTAATTTCACTAGTATACGCTTTTTTCACCTATAACTTTGTGGCAAATCGTATCATGTTCTTAACGAACGATTGATTTTTTTGACACATACCATCTATAAATTGGCGAAATACATATCCAATTTTATCTATTAATATATGG
>LJRV01000334.1 GCA_001612575.1 Streptobacillus notomytis | reverse complement strand
TTATTATAAATTGTACAATCAAAAACACCACATTACACAATAAGTTCTAAAGTTGATTTGGCGAAAATAAAAATTAATCAAAATAAGAATGCAGGAGCTATAAAAGACATAAATGGTATGTTAACTGATAAGTTGGTTAGTGGAGATGGTATAAAAATAGATAAGAATTTACTTTATTCTATTGAAAAAAACTATGATAAGAAGAGGAAACTATTAGCTGAATTAATGGGATCAGATCCAAAGGATTTAGCTTTACAAGTTGAAATGTTAA
>LJRV01000333.1 GCA_001612575.1 Streptobacillus notomytis | reverse complement strand
CGGGAATACGGGCAAGATGGCACGGGATTGGTCACTCATGATGCAAACTGAAATTGCAGAGTTGTTTGAGCCAACCGCCAAGGGTCGTGGTGGTTCATCGACCATGCCGCATAAGCGTAATCCAGTTGCGGCAGCATCCGTATTGGCCGCGGCGAATCGTGTACCAGCACTGATGTCTAGTATTTATCAAAGCATGGTACAGGAACATGAACGTAGCTTAGGTGCGTGGCATGCAGAATGGTTAGCAGTTCCAGAAATTTTTCAGCTTTGTGCTGGAGCATTAAGCCGTACAGGTGAAGTTCTACAAGGTTTTGAAGTTAATGCTAAGCATATGCAACAGAACC
>LJRV01000332.1 GCA_001612575.1 Streptobacillus notomytis | reverse complement strand
CAATAGATAAGTGCCATACCAGTAACCATACCGGTTACTAACGCCACGATATGCCCTGCATGTGCTAACTCAACACCATGAGCTATCCCATGAAAGCTTGCGAGTAAAGCGGCAGCGATAGGTAAAATACGATTTGATTTTGTCCATAGCGCAATCGCTGTAATAATTAAAGAAGCAACAATACCGTATTCAGCAACATTGGCGGGCACCAAACCTTGAGCACCTACCAAAAAGCCGATCACTAAGGTGATACTTAAAGTGATGACACCAGCGATTTTCCACTGTTTGGCTGCCGACCATAGCAAGACACCAAAGCCTAAAGCCATTATTAAATGATCCAACCC
>LJRV01000331.1 GCA_001612575.1 Streptobacillus notomytis | reverse complement strand
AATTATTTTTATGAAGTTATCTGTCTATAAATATATTGTGAAATTTTTTAAAAAAAATGTATTTTGAATAAATGAATTAAATCTGTAAATATAAAAATAATATCAATAAAATATAAAAATAATAATTGATTTTCTGATTTGAAAAGATGTATAAATATGTATTAAAAGATTTGATTTAGGAGGAATGAATGGAGAAACAGAGCTTTTTGGAATCGTATAAATTTTCTATTATTTTAATCTATTCTCTGGTTATCGGGTCTTTACTTGAATCTATGTTTCGTGATACAGCTATAGTTTTAACACCTCTGCGGGATTTTTTTATCAATTTATTGTTTAGTATTGTATTACTTTTAGTTTTTGTTACTATAGTATCTTCACTTTCTAGTATCAGTTATATGAGATGACTTGGAAAAATCATTAGCTCTATATTGGTTGTCTTTGTAATTACAGGATTAATAGCTTCTGTTATAATACTTTTGGTTGTTAAGAGGTTTCCACCAGCAGAGGGTATAAGTATAGTTGTTAATGAAGTTGCTAAACTTAAATCTATCTCTACAGGAGATCAAATAGTAAAAACATTTACAGTTACAGACTTTACAGAATTAATTTCAAGAAAAAATATGCTACCATTAATAATTTTTCCAAT
>LJRV01000330.1 GCA_001612575.1 Streptobacillus notomytis | reverse complement strand
TAATTTAACTGCATGCAATAAAAAGCCTTCTTATAAAGAAGGCTTTTTTAATTTAAATATTTTGTTTTTCACCCGAGTGAATTGATTGAACACGGAAGAGTTCACATGCACCATCGCCGGTATCAGTTGGGGTCAAAGATGACTTCCACACTAAATCTTTATCTTTGATTTCAACCAGATCACCTTTTAAATAAACTAAATCCCCACGTTTAACTTGCTTAATTTGTTGGGCGATTTCAGGGCGGTCTCTTACACACATCTGAAGCTGCCGA
>LJRV01000329.1 GCA_001612575.1 Streptobacillus notomytis | reverse complement strand
CGAAGTTATATCCTTCCCAAGGCATGAATGCAAGTGATATATTTTTACCTAAAGATAAATCTCCACCTGATGTAGAAGGTCCATCTGCTAATATGTCCCCTTTATTTACCTTATCTCCTGAATCTATTATTGGTTTTTGAGGTACACATATACTTTTATTAGATGCTTCAACGTTTAATGATCTAAGTAAGTATTCATCACCTTTTTCATATGTAACTATAATCTTAGCTGCATCAACGTAAGCAACTTCTCAATTTACGATGGATACAAGTACTGCTCCAGAAACTATTGCAAC
>LJRV01000328.1 GCA_001612575.1 Streptobacillus notomytis | reverse complement strand
ATTGTTATCATTAAACTCATAACCTACCTTATTTTCTGTCAATATAAATCCTTGATGAGTTAGATCATTCGCTGTTTCTGTTGGTTTATGTTATGTGTCAAATAGATCTCTTCCTTTTATTTTACTCTCTACTTTTCATTTTTCTCTCTCTTTTTTTATTGATAGCGTTCCTCCTGTTAGTAGAGCATGTGTTTTTTCTTTA
>LJRV01000327.1 GCA_001612575.1 Streptobacillus notomytis | reverse complement strand
CAATAGAGACAGGATTAAGATTCTCAATAAGAGAGGGAGGAAGAACAGTAGCCTCAGGAGTTGTTGCTGATATAGCTGAATAATAAATTTAACTTAACTGTAAAATAATAAATAATTTGAGGAGGAATTATTTTGGATAACAAAAATAAAAGAATTTATCTTCAATCTTATGATAACAAATTATTAGATCAAACTTCTGCTAAAATAGTAGAAGTGGTAAAGAAAAATGGAGCAAAAATTGCAGGACCAATGCCTTTACCAACTAAAACTAAAAAATATACAGTTTTAAGATCTGTACATGTTAATAAAGATTCAAGAGAACAATTTGAAATGAGAATACATAGAAGATTCATTGAAATTAAAGAATCAAACAATGATATTTTAACAGCTTTAAGCTCAATAAGCTTACCAGCAGGTGTTTCAATAGAAATAAAGCAATAGTGCTTTGATACAAGTTGGTAGGGCTTTAAGCTCTATCAACCAATATATTAAGGAGGAAAGAAATGATATTAGGTAAAAAAATTGGAATGACACAAATTTTTGAAAACGAAAAATTAATACCAGTTACTGTAATTGAAGCTGGACCAAACTTCGTAGTTCAAACTAAAACAGTAGAAAAAGAAGGTTACACTTCAATAACTTTAGCTTATGATGAAAAAAGAGAAAAATTAGTAAATAAACCAGAAATGGGTGTTTTCAAAAAAGCCGGAATTACAGCTAAAAAATTCTTAAAAGAATTTAAAGTAGAATCAGTTGAAGAATTTGCTTTAGGTCAAGAATTAAAAGTTGATGTATTAGAAGGTATTGAATTTGTTGATATTCAAGGAATCTCAAAAGGTAAAGGAACTGCTGGGGTTATGAAAAGACATAACTTTGGTGGAAATAGAGCTACACACGGGGTTTCAAGAAACCACAGACTTGGAGGATCAAATGCAGGAGGAGCTGCATCAAACTCAAATGTACCAAAAGGTAAGAAAATGGCTGGAAGATTAGGAAATGAAAATGTAACAGTTCAAAATCTAAGAGTTGTTAAGTTTGATGTAGAAAATAACTTACTATTAGTTAAAGGTGCAGTACCAGGTCCTAAAAATGGTTATTTAGTTATCAAGAAATCAGTAAAAAAATACTAATATAGAGAGAGGAGGCAAAGATGTCAGAATTTAATTTAAAAGTATATAATTTAAGTGGTGAAGAAAAAGGAATAGCTACTGTAAGTGGTGAAATCTTTGGATTAGAACCTAATAAATATGTAATGCATGAAGTATTAACAGCAGAACTTGCAGCATCACGTGCAGGAACTGCTTCAACAAAAACAAGAGGAGAAGTATCTGGAGGAGGAAGAAAACCTTTCAGACAAAAAGGAACAGGTCGTGCTAGACAAGGATCAACAAGAGCACCTCATATGGTAGGTGGAGGAGTTGTTCACGGACCAAAACCAAGAAATTATGATAAAAAAGTTAATAAAAAAGTTAGAAAATTAGCTTTAAAATCAGCATTAGCTGTTAGAATCCAAAATGGAGATGTAATTGTATTAGAAAACTACATGTTAGATACTCCTAAAACAAAAACATTTATTAATTTTACAGAAAAAGTTAATATGGTAGAAGATAAAAAATTATTTATAGTAAATGATTATTTAGAAGATGCTGATTGGAACTTATACTTATCAGTAAGAAATATAGAAAAAACTGAAATATTAGATCCAAGAGAATTATCAGTATATGCTTTATTAAAATTCAATAAAGTAATAATTACTAAAGAAGCTCTTGCAACTATCGAGGAGGTGCTTGGATAATGACAATTTTTGACGTAATCAAAAAACCTGTATTGAATACAGAAAAATCAAGAATTTTATTAAATTCAAATGAATATGTATTTATAGTAGATAGAAGAGCTAATAAATTACAAATAAAAGAAGCGGTAGAAAAATTATTCAATGTTAAAGTTTCAGGTGTTAATACTATTAACATGAAACCAACTACAGCTAGAGCCAGAATGACACTTTACAAAACACCAGCTTACAAAAAAGCTATTGTTAAATTAGTAGATGGTGAATCAATTAAAGCTTACGAAGTATAATAAATTAAGAAATGAACTGACCTTCTTTTTGGGGTCAGTTTATTTAAATTATATATATTTTTAGGAGAGGTAAAATAATGAAGGAATCAAATTTTGATGGTGGTATTTTAGGATATTACGGAATTATTATTTTATGTGGATTATTATCTTTTTGTACACTATTTATTGGATTACCGTGGGCTATAGTTATATATCAAAAATGGGAAACAAAACATACTATTATTGATGGTAAAAGACTTATATTTGATGGAACAGGAATTCAATTATTTGGAAATTATATCAAATGGTGGTTTTTATCTTTAATTACATTTGGTATATATGGTTTATGGGTAAAAATTAAAATATTACAATGGATAGCAAAACATACACATTTTGAAGATTAAATTTAAATAAAAATATTAAATTATTAAAGCCTGCAAGAAGCAGGCTTTTTTTAATACACTCTAATGGAAATATATTTCCTTAATTAAATGGAAAAATTAGTAATTGAAAAAAAATAAAATGAGGGTATATTAATATTGAAAGGAAGAGGTTATGGAAAATGAACTTAGATTAATTTATAGAGTATTATTTGATGGTAACTTTCATACATCTATAGAACTATCAAATCATTTAAAAATGTCAGATAAGACTTGTAGAAAATATATAAAAGAATTATCTGAAATTTTAAAAAAACATAATATTAATATTGTTTCAAAAACTAGATTTGGATATAGATTAAGTGGAAATCTTTTAAAAGAAAATGAAATTTTTAGTTTAGATAATTCTAAAATACCCATAACTTCAGAAGAAAGACAAATATATCTTATTAATAGATTAACTTCAGAAGATGGATATATTAAATTAGAAGATATAGCTGAAAAAATATATATAAGTACGAAAACATTATCAAATGATATAAAGAAGATAGAAAATATAATTAAAACATATAATCTTGAATTTGAAAGAAAACCTTATTATGGATTAAAACTTGTAGGTGAAGAGTTAAATATTCGTAATTTTCTAATAGATATTTTAGAGAAAAGGCTTAATGAAAATAAGTTTTTTGATAAAAAGATTAAATATAGTATAAATGATATTGCTAAATATACCTATACCTTTCTTAAAGGGAAAAATGTTAAAATATCTGACATTTCTTTACAAAATTTAGTATCAGCTATATATGTAAGCTTTTATAGAATAGAATCAAATAAAAGAATAAAAAATATAGATATTGAAAAAAATGATTTGTTTTTAAGTAAAAGAGTTCATATTTTAGAATGTATGGAATGGATATATGAAAAATTGGGCTATAGTTTAAAATTAAATAGTAATGATTTAGACTATATCACCATACATTTTTTAACAAATGAAACTTTAACGTATAAGTTATTAAAAACAGAAGAAATTAATGAAGTAAATGATATTATACAAGAATTATTATACTATGTAAAACTCACTTTTAAAATTGACTTGTACAATGATGATGATTTATATAAAAACCTATATACACATATACTTGCATTATGTATAAGAATAAGATTTGGAATTAAAATTAAAAATCCTTTACTTGAAGATATTAAAAAAAATATGCCTCTTGAATACAATGTGGCTACATATGTTTGTAATTTGATATCTAAAATGTTCTATAAAACAAGTTTATCTGATGCTGAAATTGGATTTATTGCAGTAATCTTACATATGAGTAAAGAAATTAATTTAAATATATCAAACAGGAAAAATATATTGATAGTTTGTCCAAGTGGAAGAGGAGTGTCAAAATTTTTAATTTATACTTATAGCAACCTATTTTCTGAATACACTAATATTATCTCTTCTTGTGGAGTAAATGAATTATTAGATATGGACTTAGGAAATGTGGATATAATATTTTCATTAATTGACTTAGACATTAAAATAGATAAGCCAGTGTATAAGATAAATTACTTTTTAAATGATGAAGATATTTTAAAGATAAAAGGTATTTTAAAAGAAAATAATAATTATTTAAAAGAAATTATACCTAAATCACTTTTTAAGTATATAAATGATATAAAAAGTAAGGATGAGATTATAAAATTAATGTCTGATAAACTCATGAAAATACCTAATATGAATAATGATATTGAAGGTTTAATACATAAAAGGGAAAAACTTGGTATGACTGAAATTTCAAATGAGGTTGCAATACCACATCCAGTTGAAGTAATAGAAAAAGTAAATGTTATAGGAGTTTGTATTAGTAAAAATCCTATAAGGTGGGTAAATAATGATGTAAATATAATTTTGTTTTTATGTTTAGATAATAAAAATAATAAGAATGAAAAGATATATGAAGTATTTACAAAAATAGTTGGAAATAAGGAGATAATAGATAATATTTTGCTAACGCCAACTTATGATAATTTTATAAATATTTTGGAAAATATAGGAGGAAAATAGAAATGAGCTATGATGAATTAAGTGAATATGCTATGCAGATAATTGCAAATTCAGGAATGTCAAGATCAAGTTCTATGCAGGCAATACAATTTGCTAAAAAGGGTAATTTTGAAAAAGTTGAAGAATGTATGAAAGAGGCAGATAAATATTATTTAGAAGCACATGAAATTCAAACAAGTTTAATAGTTAAAGAAACTTCTAGTGAAGAAAAAATTATTTTAAATTTAATTATGGTACATGCACAAGATCATTTAACTATGGCACTACTTACTAAGGATTTGGCAAAGGAAATTATTGAATTACATAAAAAATAGAAAGGATGATTAATATGTTAAAGATTTTATTAATTTGTACAGCAGGAATGTCTACAAGTTTTTTAGTAGAAAAAATGAAAAAAGAATCTGAAATGAGAAATTTAGAAATTGAAATTGTTGCAATACCTGAAGCAGGTTCAGATGAGTTTGTAGGTGAAGTTGATGTAGTTTTACTTGGTCCACAAATTAAATATTTAGAAAATGATATTAAAGAGAAATTTGGTAAAACACCAGTATGTGTTATTAACATGATGGATTATGGAATGATGAAAGGTGATAAAGTTTTAGATTATGCACTATCAATGGTGGAAAAAAATTAAATATATAAGGAGAAACGCATGAAAAAATTTATGGATTTTATGGAAAATTATTTTGTTCCTATGGCAACAAAACTTTCTTCGCAAAAGCATTTAGTTGCTATTAGAGATTCATTTATTGCAATTTTACCAGTTACTATGGTTGGTTCTATTGCAGTATTACTTAATGTATTATTTAGAGAGATTCCTAATGGATATGAATTTCCTAAAGTTGCAGAATTTTTATCACACCCTATTAAAATTAATGGTGTAGTGTGGTTTGGTTCACTTGCAATACTTTCTTTAGTATTCATTGTTGCATTAGGATATAATTTAGCTTCAGGGTATAAGGTAAATCCACTTGCTGGTTCTTTAGTTGCACTTGCATCATTTATATTATTCTTACCACAGGAAGCAAAATTCATGACTGAAATAAATGGAACAATGCATGAAGTTTCATCATGGGGATTTTTAAACTTTAATCAGTACTTAGGTGCTACTGGTTTATTCCCTGCTATGATTATTGGATTTTTCTCAACAGTAATTTATAGTAAATTAATGATAAGAAAAATAACAATTAATTTACCAGATTCAGTACCACCAGCAGTTAATAAAGCATTTGCTTCTATAATACCTGGAGTAATAGCTATATATGCTTCAGCTACTTTATCATATTTTGTAACAATATTTACAGGACAATCATTAAATGATTTAATAGCTAGATATATTCAAACTCCATTATTAGGTCTTTCTCAAGGCGCATTTTCAGTAATATTACTTGCATTCTTAGTTCAACTTTTCTGGTTCTTTGGATTACATGGACATAATGTACTTGCTCCATTCCTTGATGGTATTTATCAACCTGCATTACTTGCTAATGCAGAACATATAGCTAAAGGTGGAACAGTTGATACTTTACCATACTTATGGACTAGAGGATCATTTGATGCTTATCTTCAAATGGGTGGTTCTGGAATTACTATAGCATTAATAATTGCAATTTTCTTATTCTCAAAAAGAGAAGAACATAAAGCAGTTGCAAAACTTGGATTACCTATGGGAATTTTTAATATTAATGAGCCAATGATTTTTGGTATGCCTATAGTTTTAAACCCACTATATTTAATTCCATTTTTATCTGTTTCAACTATATGTGCGATTATTGCATATACAGCAACAGTTTTAGGTATAATTCCACCAGTATTTGTTCAAGTTCCATGGATATTACCACCAGGTATTTATGCATTTTTTGCAACAGGTGGAAGTATAGCAGCAGCATTAGTTTCACTATTTAATGTATTTGTTGCATTTGTAATATGGACACCATTTGTTATTATAGCAAATAAAATAAAAGAAAATTAATATTAGGGGTGGATATCCACCCCAACTTTAAATAAAGGAGTAAGAAATGAAATCATGGCAACTATTTATAATCACTTTAGGTACTATAGCCATAGCAACATATCCTTTAAATAATCAATTAATTAATCTTCTAATGGGTTTAACATTGGTAGTTATAGGATTAATATTTTTAATAAGAGGTAATAAAAAATGAGAATGGAACAGAAAATGAATGTATCTTCAAAAGAGTTTTATAATTTTTTAATTGAGAATATAAAAAATGAAATGAGAGTTACAGGAAAAATAAAAAAGGGAATGAAATTTAATGTAGAACTTAAAACTAAAACTAATCAAATAGCTAAAAGTACTGTAGAAATAATAAATTTAGTTGAAAATTCAAGATATACATTAAAATATATTTCAAGCTTAGGTGAAAATATTGTAGACTATCAAATTAATGAGTTAAATACAAATGAAATAGAGATAATATATGATGAAACATATATTACAGAATTTCGTATTAGAAAATATAATCATGTATTTATGGAAATTTTTTATTCTTTTTTCTTAAAAAGAAAGAAAAGAAAAATGTTAAAAGTAGTAGAAAATTATTTAATAAGCAAAAGAATGGAGGTTAAAAATGATTAAATTTCCAGAAAATTTTTATTGGGGTAGCTCTATAAGTGGAGAACAAAGTGAAGGAAGATTTAAAGGAGATGGGAAAGGTTTAACTACTTGGGATAAATTTTTTGAAATGGAACCATATAAGTTTCATAATGGTATAGGTCCTCAAATTACTTCAAGTATGTATAAATATTTTTTAGAAGATATTAAATTATTAAAAGCTACAGGGCATAATACTTTTAGAACTTCAATTTCTTGGGCAAGATTATTCCCAGATGGAGTTGGAGAAATTAATAAAGAAGCAGTTAAATTTTACAGGACCTATTTTTCTAGTTTAAAAGAAAATGAAATAGAGCCATTTGTAAATTTATCACATTTTGATATACCTCTTTCATTAGAAGAAAAATTTGGTGGATTTGCAAGTAAAGAAGTAGTTGATGCTTATGCTAGATATGCAAGAACTTGTTTTGAGTTATTTGGAGATATAGTTAAGACTTGGTTTACTTTTAATGAGCCTATAGTATCTGTAGAATGTGGATATTTAAAACAATATCATTATCCGATGGAAGTTGCTCCTAAAAAAGCAGTACAGGTAGGGTATAATTTAGCGCTTGCTTCAGCTAAGGCAATTAAAGAGTTTAAAGAAATAATAAAAGATGGACAAATAGGAATAATATTAAATTTAACACCAGCTTATCCAAGAAGTAATCATCCAAGTGATTTAAAAGCAGCAAGGATAGCTGAATTATTTGCAAATAAAAGTTTTCTTGATACCTCTGTAAGAGGTAAATATGATTCTGAATTGATAGAACTAGTAAAAAAACATGATCTTTTACCAGAATATAGTAATGATGAATTAGAAATAATTAAAAATAATAAGGTGGATATATTAGGTATTAATTATTATCAACCATTAAGAGTTAAAGCAAGAGATTCTAAACCTAATGATGAAGCACCATTTATGCCAGAATATTATTATGAACATTTTATAATGCCTGGTAGAAGAATGAATCCT
Organism: Streptobacillus notomytis; assembly: GCA_001612575.1. Taxonomy (GTDB): domain Bacteria; phylum Fusobacteriota; class Fusobacteriia; order Fusobacteriales; family Leptotrichiaceae; genus Streptobacillus; species Streptobacillus notomytis. The sequence goes on along the minus strand of LJRV01000327.1, from coordinate 2,992 downwards.
TATAGAGGTTGGGAAATCTATCCTAAAGGTTTGTATGATATAGCGTTAAATATAAAAGAAAATTATGGAAATATACCTTGGTTTGTTGCAGAAAATGGTATGGGAGTTGAAGGGGAAGAAAAGTATAAGATAGATAATATGATACATGATGATTATAGAATAGAGTTTTTTAAAGAACATTTAGAATGGTTACATAAAGGTATAAAAGAGGGATCAAATTGTAAAGGATATTTAGTTTGGACTGCAATAGATTGTTGGTCATGGTTAAATTCATATAAGAATAGATATGGTCTAATAGAACTTGATTTAAATACAAATAAGAGATATATAAAAAAATCAGGATACTGGTTTAATGAATTAAGTAAAAATAATGGATTTTGATATGGAAAATATTTCTATATAACAACTAAATATAGAATAAAAAAAAGTGGTTCTAGTAAAGTACATAAAAGTAGATACAATAAAGTCGTAGAAAAACTAAATTCTATGAATATACTTTTTGAGATAACAGATTTTAATATAAAATATAGTGAGAATCTTAATAAATTAAAATTTGTTGTTGATGATGCAGAATATATGTTTAGTCATCTTGAAAATTATATATAGGATTAGAAAACTATCTACTACTAGAAATGCGAATGTTATTTTTAGTATTAAATTGATTAAAGAACAGGAAGATAAAGATTTAAAAACTTTTATAGATGCTTTATAAATAAAAGTACCTAGATTTATGATTCTAGGTACTTTATTATATAATAGATACTCTATTAACCTTATTGTATTCATGATTTAGAGTATAACCTATTTGTTTTAATATAAGTTGTATGACATCAACTACAACTGAGTTTACTAATTGTTTATACGCCTGATTATTATTAGGATTTAATTTAAAATTATCAGGGGAGCCCGTTATTCTGGCACATTCTCTAGGGTGTAATCTTCTATTCCCTTTGGAGAATAAATTCTTTCTTATTGTCCACCTTTACCAACAATTCCTATTCTTATTGTAGATGTAGAATTAAAATTAATATCAGCTTTTTCATTAAGAACTAAATCTTTGCGATTAACAATTAGATTGTCAACTTCTTTATCATTAAGTAGAAAATCTTAAATAAATCTATTTAACTTAAATGGTTTTGTAAATGTGAATATTTTTCTATAAACATTATTTTTAAAACATATCATATATATACGTTCACGGTTTTGAGGAATAACGTAATTAGTTGGATTAAGAACACTATATTGAAAGATATAACCTAGTTCAGTCATTGTTTTTTTACAATATTAAGTGTTTTTCTTCCATCATGCTTAGCAAAATTTTCAACATTATTTTCAAGAAATACTACTATAGGTTTCTTTTCCTTAATAATTCTTGCTACATCAAAAAATAAGGTTCCTATACTATCCTCAAATCCTTTTTGTTTCATTAATTTGAGTAATATCTTCATCAGTAATATCTCCAAAATTCATTCTATAAGTTTCTTGTGTATACTTAGCCCACTCGTTTGAATAAACACACTCTGCACCAAATGATTCTAAATCCACCAATTCTAGCAAATAAGTCTATAAATTTATATCCTTTTAATAATTTATCATCAACTTTAATCATATAAACCTCCACAGAATAGTATATTATTCTTATTATAGTATATATACTAAATTTTAATTGTAAATAGTTTTGCTAAAATAAGAAAATAGTGATATAAATAACATGAGAAAATTATTTTGTAAATAAATTTCACATTTAATTATTGACAAAATATTTTTTGGGGATATACTATAATCATATGCTTTAAAAAGTAAAAAGGAGATTAAAATGGTTAAAGGGAAGTATATGACCTGTTTATTTTTTTTAATATCTATTTTAGCAAATGCTAAAACAGTAGATGAAAAAATAAACGAAGATGTAGCAAATATAAATGAAATTGAATCTAAAATTAAATATGATAAGTCTTATCAAGATCCTAAAGATGAAGTTCATGTGGGAAATGATGAAAAAGCAAAGTTTGAATTTAATGAAGATTTTAAGATATCTAAAGATGCTAAAATATATTCAAAGGAAAAAGAAATCCCTAATAGTATAAAAGTTGTAAATAATGCAAATATTTCAATTGATAAAGGAACAGAACTTATTAAAATACCTGAAGATAAATATGGTTTAACAAGTTATTCAAATTTAATGTATATTGTAAATAATAAAAAAATTGAAAGTAATTTACAAGATATAGATTTAAGATCAAAATATGTATATTTTAAAAATTCAAAAAATGCAATATTAAAAAATTCGTTGTCAGAAGATAAAAAATGGTATCACCCAACTTATATTCGGAGTGATGAATTAACAGTTTTAGATAATGCTGGGACAATTTATGGACATACTTTGTTACACAGTAGGATAAAGTTAAGTGTAATAAATAGGAAGACAGGAACAATAAATAATGCTTTATCTATGTTAGCACATGAAGGTGAATTAAATTTTAAAAATGAAGGAAAAATTATAGGTGAAAAAATTTATACAAAATATATGACAGAATCTATATTTGTAAATTCTGGCATGATAGATGTTAAGATGTTTGACTACAATCTTTCAGAATCTACTCAAAACAGTGAAGATAAAGGAACTTATTTTTTAAATACAAAAAGTGGTGTAATTAAATCAAAAGATATGTTTGTTACTGTAGAAAATTTAAATTTTCAAAATTTTGGTAATATAGAAGTTGAGGAAAGATTTGAGATTAGTACTGCATCTGGAAGAATAGATAATAATAATAGGATTAAAGGTAACATGGATATTACTCATTATGATTACTTAAAAAAAGTTTTAAAAGTTAATTTACAAAATGGAGTATTAGAAGGTGATTTAATCTTAAATAAAGAAAGTGATGGAAAAACAGTAGTTACAATAAAATCAATGGAAAATGTAACAGGAAATATGATAAGTAATGGAAAGAATGATACTTTAAGGTTAATAGGAAGTGGAGAAGTAACTAGT
>LJRV01000326.1 GCA_001612575.1 Streptobacillus notomytis | reverse complement strand
GTAATAAATCAGCTTTCACATGAATATAATGACTCAAACCTAGTAATTAGCTTTAAATCATACCCTTTAAGAAGACTCCGAATCAAAGTCAGCTCATCATTGCTAAATAATTTGCTCCAATAAATAGTATTTGTATGGCAAGCTCCAAGCCAAATAAGCGCCAACCTTTATCTCTTGTGTACATCGTTCTTATGTGATTTTTGTTTTTCATCATTTTGATCTCCGATTTTTATCGTTGTTACAGAGACAGCAACAATTGAACCAACAGCAATTCAAGCATAAGGGGTTAAAT
>LJRV01000325.1 GCA_001612575.1 Streptobacillus notomytis | reverse complement strand
AATAATGATTTTGGTCATGTTACATACAATGAGGTTAGTGATATACTTAAAAAATCAGGAGTGTGATTTGAAATTTCAGTTGAATGGGGAATGGATTTTAGAACAGAACATGTAAGATATGTAGCCGAACCTGTAGTTAAAAGTCCTGGTTTCGTTACAGATTATCCAAAAGATATGGAGGCTTTCTCTCTTAAACTTAATGAAGATGGTAGGACTGTAAGCGCTATTGATTTATGAGGACCAGGTATAGCAGCAATAGTTCGTGGAAGCCAAAGAGAAGACGATTATGCTAAATT
>LJRV01000324.1 GCA_001612575.1 Streptobacillus notomytis | reverse complement strand
GTAATGGCGAATGCTAGAAGATACCAAGCAACTGATAGCCCGCATTGGTGAAACAGATCAATTGTTCTTGTCATCCAGTACACTTGAACTGGCGCTTGAGCGTGGGTAGTTACGTATGGAACTGGTAAACCACAGCAATCATCGTCAGTAACAGGTTCATTTCTTACAGGAAGCTATTGTCATTCTTGAACAAGGCCGCTTGGAATATGAAGAAATGCCGTTAAGCTGTCACTTAGACACATCTGACGCGGACGACGATATTACGCGT
>LJRV01000323.1 GCA_001612575.1 Streptobacillus notomytis | reverse complement strand
ATACTGACTTGCGTTTAGCTTCAACAGGTGCAATTCGTCGTTTCATGGCGGAAAACCCAGCTGAATTTGACCCACGTAAGTATTTCGCTAAAACTGTCGATTCAATGAAACAAATTTGTATCGATCGTTATGAAGCTTTCGGTACAGCTGGTAATGCTGACAAGATTCGTCCAATTTCTTTAGAGAAAATGGTTGATCGTTATAAATAATTCCCTTTAGGGTCTGATTTATAGAAACCGGTTATTCATATAACCGGTTTTTTAATGGCTGGGTTTTGTTTACAAAAAAACCTGTGATCCT
>LJRV01000322.1 GCA_001612575.1 Streptobacillus notomytis | reverse complement strand
AATATTTCTTAGCTGTAGATAGAGGTAATGAAATGGTTTGAGATCTTTATTCTGCATTTAACCCTGCTGTACTTAAAGCTATACAAAAAGTTATAGATGCTGCACATGATAGAGGAATACCTGTAAGTATGTGTGGAGAATTTGCAGGAAACAAACAAACAACAGAATTATTACTTGGAATGGGTCTTGATGCATTTAGTATGTCAGCATCATCAGTACTACAAATTAAAAAGAAAATATTAGAATCAATTTATTCAGATGCACAAAAATATAGAGATTTAATTTTAAGTAAAGATACTCCACAAGCAGTAGTTGAAGCATTAAGATAGGTATTTATACGAGAAAATTAAAAGTGAAAAAAGAAGAAATAAAAAATGAAAGAGTTGATAAACAAGAAAATAATGAATGAAAAAATTTACCTTTTTCAAAATTGGACTACAGTCTTTATTTTATATTCTTTGTTGTATCAATAATAAATGAAACACCTGGAAGGTTAGTATTAATAATATTTGCAATATTTGGAGCATCAATATTATTT
>LJRV01000321.1 GCA_001612575.1 Streptobacillus notomytis | reverse complement strand
TGTATAAGTCTTATAATCTCATTATCTCTTGCTATAACAGGTTCAAGTTTTGCTTGTGAAGCTAACTTAACTAAATCTCTACCATACTTCTCTAAAGATTCTAGACTGTCTTCAAATCAGTCACCATTAACCTTTATTCCTTCCATAAAAAAATCAAGTCATTCGTTAATTTTTTTAACCTCTAATACAAAGTTCTTTATTTTTTACATTGCTTTTAACATGAAAATTACAGAAATATATTCATGTCCACCATTACTTGCCATATTGGAGGCATCCTTTAACATAGTAGAAAATTCTC
>LJRV01000320.1 GCA_001612575.1 Streptobacillus notomytis | reverse complement strand
ACATTGAACGGTGAAGGCTTACAGCACCAAGACGGTCATTCTCACATCTTGGCGAACACGATTCCAAACTGCGTATCTTATGACCCATGTTTTGGTTATGAGTTGGCTGTCATCGTACATGACGGTTTACAACGTATGTATGTGAACCAAGAACGTGTGTTCTATTACTTAACTGTAATGAATGAAAACTACGAGCATCCTGCAATGCCAGAAGGTGTTGAAGAAGGCATTAAACGTGGTATGTATTTATTCGAGAAAGATGAAAAAGCAACTGTTCAGTTACTTGGTTCAGGTGTAATCCTTCGCGAAGTGATTAAAGCTGCGAAAATCTTACGTGATGAATACCAAATCCATTCAAACGTTTGGAGTGTAACAAGCTTCAATGGATTGGCACGTGATGGTATGGCATGTGAAGAATACAACCGCCTACACCCACTTGCTGAAGAAGTTAAAGAATCTTGGGTATCTAAACAATTACGTGGTACGGAAGGTATCGTAGTTTCTGCTACCGACCATATGCGTGCTTACAGTGAACAAATCCGTGCGTATCTTCCAGATGGTCGCCCATTTGTTGCATTGGGTACAGATGGTGATGGCCGTTCAGATACACG
>LJRV01000319.1 GCA_001612575.1 Streptobacillus notomytis | reverse complement strand
GATACGGTTGCACCAAATGCACCGGTGCTTGATCCGATCAATGCAACAGACCCAGTGAGCGGTCAGGCAGAGCCTGGTTCAACCGTGACTGTGACTTATCCTGATGGCACCACTGCAACAGTGGTAGCAGGCACAGATGTTAGCTGGTCAGTACCAAACCCAGGTAACCTGGTGGATGGCGATACCGTGACTGCAACAGCCACTGACCCTGCAGGCAATACTTCATTGCCAGGTACAGGCACAGTTTCAGCAGACATCACAGCACCTGTGGTTGTGCTTGATGATGTGTTGACGAATGACAGCACACCAGCACTTACTGGTACAGTGAATGATCCGACAGCAACTGTAGTTGTCAATGTGGATGGCGTTGACTATCCGGCAGTGAACAATGGTGACGGCACCTGGACGCTTGCAGACAATACACTTCCAACACTCGCAGACGGTCCACACACCAT
>LJRV01000318.1 GCA_001612575.1 Streptobacillus notomytis | reverse complement strand
GAAAAAGGAGATTATATAGGAGCATTAGAAACAACAGTTGTTGAATTAAAAAATGCTAAATCACCAATACCATTAGAAATAGAAAATGAAATAATTTCAAGAATTAGAGAAATAGAAAATAGATACATGTCTATAATTAATAATTCTAATGATTATAGAACTAAAGCAAATATCTACTTTGAATTATGGAAAATGGGATATATTATTGAAAAAAATCCTATATTGGAAAAATACACAGACTTCAAATTAAGACATGATAATTATAGAAACTTAACTACAGCAATAGAATTAATTAAATCTTACTCTAATGAAGATTTAAATAAGAGAGTAGGTTCTTTAGGAGACTTTATTACTAAATTAAGAAAAGCAGATGTTAAAAATAGTCAATATTCTTCAATTTTTGAATCATTTGCAAGATACACTGCTGATATATATATTAATAGAGCGGAAGTTTTAGAAAGATCAGCAAACTTTAGAGAAGCTAAAGATATGTATTATAAAGGTTATGAATCATATAAGGATTTTAGTAATAATTATAGAAATTCACAAAATAAATATACAAGTTTAACTAAATCTATTGATTTAGCAGATGCAGAACAACATTATCAAGCAGCTATTAATCTATATAGATATGGAAGATATTCAGAAGCTAAATCTAAGCTTGAAAAATCAAGAGATATTTATTATAGATATTCTATGACTAGAAATGTTGAACAAATAGATAATTATATAAAAGAGATTAAACGTAGTATAGAATTAAATGAGGCTAATAAGAATTTTGAAGAAGGTAAGAGATATTACAACAGTGGTAATTATGATAGAGCTAAACCAAAATTTTTAGAAGCTAAAAAAGTGTATGAATATTATAGAAACTATACTTTATCAAAAGAAATAGATGTGTATTTAGAAAATATTAAATATAAATTAGAAATACAACTTGCTGATAAGTATTTTGAAGAAGGACAAAGAGATTATAATCTACAAAGGTATGATTCTGCAAAAACTGCCTTTGAAAAAGCTAAAACTATATATATTGCACTTGGAGAAAGAACCAAAGTAAGTCAAATAGATGTATATTTAGAAAATATTAGAACAAGAACTGGAAATAATATTGCAAATAATTTTGATATGTATTATAGACAAGCTCTTTCATATGTTGAAAAAGGAAGTAAATCATATGCAGGAGATGCAAATTATTATTACAAACTAGCCATAGATAATTTTAAAAAGGCTTTAAATTATACAAATGATTTCTATAAACGTAGTGAAATAGAGAAGTATATTCAAGATTTAGAATGGAAAATAAAAAATAGCGATAAAGTAAATGAGTATAAATTTACAGAGGAATATAACAGGGCTATAGAAATTATATACTTTGCTGAAAAACAACAAACTTTTGAAGATGTAAATTATTACTACAAACAAGCCATAGATATTTTGAAAAAAGCAATTAACTTAACTAATGATTTAGGTAAAAGAAACCATGCTACTAGCTTAATAAGAAATCTTGAAAATAAAATTAGTGAAAATGAAAAAAACATGAGATTTACTTTAAAATATGATGAACTATATAGTAAAGCTAAAAGTTCTATTACTTTAGGTGAAAGTAAAAGTAATGCTTATGATAAAAGTTATTACTATAAACAAGCAATAAATTATTTAAAAGAGGCTTTAAAATATACAAAAAACACTATTAAAATAAATGAAGTTAATAAACTTATTTTTGACCTAGAAAATAGGTTAAAAAGAGGAGATTTTAGTGACGATTTCATTAAATTCTTTAGTGAAGGACAAGACTATATAAAAATGGGAGATAGTAGATTAGATGTTAAAATGTCAGATAACTACTATTCAAAAGCTATAAATTCATTTGAAAAAGCTAAAAAATATACTGTAAATAGTAAAAAAATAAATGAAATAAATATGATTATAACTGAATTAAAAAATAGAATGTACAAATAAATTAAAAACTGACCTTAAAAATTGTATCTAAAGTATCAATTTTAATAGGTCAGTTTTGTGTAATATCAATTTAAAAATATTTGAAAAAAAATCTAAAATATGGTAGACTGAATATTATGGGAGGAATATGCAAAAATATATATTTCTAACGTTTTTTTTACTATTAATAAGCTGTTCAAATATAAATGTCAGTACAATAAGCAATTTTGAAAAAAATGCAATTTCTAAAGAAGTAATTAAAGTACAAGATGAGATTATTGATTTAGCAAGAATAGATAATAAAGACGAGATAAAAAAAAGGATAACTACAACACTAAGAAACCGAATAATATTATCAAGTTTATCAAAATATGATTTTTCAAAAATTTTAATAGTTTTTTCAAAAGAGATAGAAATAATAAATACAAATACAGCAAAATCTATATTATTATTAAATTATGAAACTGAAACAAGTTATTTTGATGTAATTTGGAGAAAATATAATGGACAATGGATGATTGATAGTGTTGAATGATAATAAAAAAAGAAGGGAGTAAAAATGATTGCTTATACATTAATCATCTTAATTGCAGTATTGATAGTTTTAATTGGATTTAATATTACAAAAAGTAAATTTACTAAAAAATATGGCGAATATAGTGATTTAGAATTAAAAATATTTGATCTAAAAAGGAAGTTTGAAACTACAAAAAAAGATGTAGAAAGAGAAATAGAATCATTTAAAAAAGAAGAGACTTTAAAAGTTAAAGAAGAACTATTGTCACAAAGAAAATTAGTCGATGAAGAAATTAAAGTAATGAAATCTGAATTTTTAATAAAAGAAGAAAGAATTGCTAAAAAAGAAGAAAATTTAGAATTAAGAACAAATAAATTAGAAGAAAAAGAAGCTAAACTTGAAGAAAGAAAAGAAAAAATCGTTGAAATTGAAAATGAATTAAATGCAATGATAGAAAAGGAAGAAAAAGAATTAGAAAGAATATCAGGTTTAACTTCTGAACAAGCAAAGGAAATAATATTAATTAAACTAGAGGATGAATTAGAATATGATAAAGCTCGTTTAATTAAAGATTATGAACATAATTTGGAAAGAGAAAAAGATAGATTAGCCAAATCAGCTATTGCAATAGCTATTAATAAGGCTGCTTCAGATTATGTTGCAGATGCCACTATTTCAGTTGTACAATTACCTAGCGAAGAAATGAAAGGTAGAATAATTGGAAAAGAGGGGAGAAATATAAGGGCGTTAGAGGCTGCTACAGGAGTAGATTTAATTATAGATGACACTCCAGAAGCTGTAGTACTTTCATCATTTGATGGTGTAAGAAGGGAAGTTGCAAGATTAACGCTTGAAAAATTAATACAAGATGGTAGAATACATCCTACTAAGATAGAAGAATTAGTAGAGAAATCACAGTCTGAAGTAGAAAATTCTATGATTAGTGCAGCAGAAGAAGCTATTTTAGAAGTAGGGATACCTGCATTACCTAAGGAAGTTTTAAAAACATTAGGTAAACTTAAATTTAGAACATCTTTTGGACAAAATGTTTTACAACATTCAATTGAAGTTGCACATTTATGTTCTAGTCTTGCTACACAACTAGGAGTTAATGTTGATTATGCTAAAAGAGCTGGATTATTACATGATATAGGTAAAGCATTTTCACATGAACAAGAAGGTTCTCATGCAATTAATGGGGCAGAATTTTTAAGAAAATTCTCAAGAGAAAGCGATATAGTTATTAACGCTGTAGAAGCACATCATAATGAAGTTGAACCAACTTCTGTTGAAGCAATAATAGTTCAGGCAGCAGATGCTATAAGTGCTGCAAGACCAGGTGCAAGACGTGAAACATTATCAAATTACTTAAAACGTTTAGAACAATTAGAAGAAATAGCAAATTCACATCAAGGTATAGAAAGTTCATATGCTATACAAGCTGGAAGGGAATTAAGATTAATTGTTAAACCTGAAGAAATTAGTGATGATCAAGCAGTAATATTATCAAGAAATGTTGCAAAAGATATTGAAGAAAAAATGCAATATCCAGGACAAATTAAAGTTACTGTAGTTAGAGAAACAAGAGCAACTGAATACGCAAAATAATTTTTGAGTTAATTAATTTGAATATTAAGCAGTCATATTTAATTGGCTGCTTAAATTTTTAGAATGGGGAAAATATGAAATTTGCAATTATAGGAGATGTAGTTGGAATATCAGGAGAAAATGTATTATTTAAATTTTTAGCTAGAAGAGGTGGGAATTATGATTTTATCATAGTTAATGCTGAAAATATAGATAAGGGGTTTGGAATACTTCCAAATAATGCTAAAAGCATGTTTAATTATGGAGTAAATGTAGTTACTTTAGGAAATCATAGTTTTGATAAAAAAGAAATATATGATTATTTAGATAGTGAAAGTAGAATAATTAGACCACATAACTTTTCTAAGAAAAGTCCTGGAAAAGGTTATACTATAATTAAAAAAAATGATGTTAGAATAGCAGTAGTAAGTTTACAAGGAAAAGTGCATATGAATACAATAAACTGTCCCTTTTTGGCAATAGATGAATTGTATGAAGAAATAAAGGATAAGGCAGATATAATTATAGTCGATTTTCATGCAGAGGTAACTTCAGAGAAAAATGCTATGGGTTGGAATTTAGCAGGTAAGGTTTCACTTGTATACGGAACACATACTCATATACAAACGGCAGATGAAAGAATATTATTAAATAAAACAGGATATATTACTGATATAGGTATGACTGGTGGTCATGATGGTGTAATTGGAATGAATAGAAAAGAAATTATAAAGAAATTTAAAGATGGAATGCCTGTTAGATATACTGTTTGTGAAGAAAATAAAAGAATTAATGGAATTGAGGTTGAAATAAATCCTAAAACAGGGAAAACATTAAGTATTAAGAGAATAAATTTATCTTATGAAGAAATATAGAGGTGAAATTATGATTATAGCTATAGATGGTCCATCTGGTAGTGGGAAAAGTACAGTTGCGAAAACAATAGCTAAAAAACTTGATATAGCTCATTTAGATACAGGTGCTATGTATAGATTATTAGGTTATAAGATGATAAAAGATAATTTAAGTATAGAAAACATTAGTAGCGTATTAAAGGAATTAAATATAGATATTAAGGGTAATGCTTTTTATTTAGATAATATAGATGTTAGTAAGGAAATTAGAGAAAATAAGGTTTCTATGATGGCATCAAAGGTATCTAAAATTAAAGAAGTAAGAGAGTTTATGGTTAATTTACAAAGAGAAATATCAAAAAATAAATCAGTAATATTAGATGGTAGGGATATAGGAACAGTGGTATTTCCAAATGCTGATATTAAAATATATTTAAATGCTTCAGCTGAGGTAAGGGCAAATAGAAGATATCTAGAAGATCAAAAATTAGAATATGAAAAAATACTTGAAGATATAATTAAAAGAGATTATGAAGATATGAATAGAGAACATTCTCCTTTAAAAAAATCAGAAGATGCTATTGAGATTAATACAGATAATTTAACTTTTGATGAAGTTTTAAATAAAATATTAAAGCTGGTGAATAAACATGAGTACTTATGCAATAATTGATTTAGATGCTTTTAATAAAAATTTAGATGAAATATTAAAAAAAATTTCTGCCAATAAAGTAATGGCTATAGTTAAAGCAAATGCCTATGGTCATGGAGCTATAAAGATTGTTGAAAAATCTATAGAAAAAGGAATAAATTTTTTTGGTGTTGCTAGAATTGAAGAAGCCGAAGAAATATTAGCTGTATTTCCAAAAGTTAATATTTTGATATTATCTCCTATTATTAGAGAAGATATTAAAAGAGCAGTTTCAAAAGGAATACATTTAACAATTTCTAGTTTTGAAGATATAGAATACATATTGGAAAATAAGATAAATGGAAACTTTCATTATGCTTTAGATACAGGAATGGGTAGAATAGGTTTTATGGAAGATGAAATATATAGAGCATATGATAAACTTAAACCTATTGGAATATACTCTCATTTATCATCTGCTGATAATGATGAAAATTATACAAACATACAAATAGAAAAATTTAATAAGGTTACTAATGACTTAGAAGTTAAATATAGACATATATTAAATAGCTTTGGTAGTATAAATAATTATGATGACTACGATTTATATAGAATAGGTATAATAATGTATGGTGCAGAAATGACAGATGTTTTTGAACCTGTTATGACATTTAAGGCTAGAGTAAATCATATTAAAACCTTAAAAGAAGATGCATATATTGGATACTCTAAAACATATCTAGCACGTCGTGGAGATAAAATTGCAACTATATCATGTGGATATGCAGATGGTATGTTTAGATCTATGTCTAATAAATCAAATGTATATTTTAATGGAAAATATTACCCTATTATAGGGAATATATGTATGGATCAGTTTATGATAAAAGTAGATGATAATATTAAAGTAAATGATTATGTTGAAATATTTGGTAATAATATTTTGGTTGAAGATTTAGCAAAAGAATTAAATACTATTAGTTATGAATTATTATGTGCAGTTTCATATAGAGTTAAGAGAATATGGATGGAGGAAAAATGATATTAGATATTTTGATAATTATACTAACCCTATTTTTTGTAATTATGGGATATAAGAATGGTTTTGTAAAATCAGCTTTTAATTTAATTAAATTAGTAATAGTTATATATTTTACACCTATATTTTTACCTACAGTAGAATTAATAGCTAATATTAAAGCTGATAACGTAATAGTTAGATATTCTGCATATGTTGTTATATTTTTGGTATTATACTTATTAGTATCTTTACTTATAGATATACTTACAAAATTAATAGGTATGACACCTCTTGGGATTATAAATAAGCTTCTTGGAGTAGTATTTGGGTTAGTAAAAGCAAGTATTATTATAATATTATCTATTATTATAATGCTATTTGCATCAAATAAATCAAATAATGTTAAAGAAGTATTAGAAAGTTCTATTTTAATTGAATATATTTCTATTAATTCTGGAGCGTATAATTCATTATTTCCAGAATTTATAAAAAATAAATTAGATGATTTTAGGAAAGAAAATATTGAAAAGAATTTTAAGAAAAGACTTTTAAAAGAAATAAAAGAGGGGAAATAATTTATGGTAAAAACATTAGATGTATTGGGAATAAAAGTATTGATAAATAAAATAGAAGATGATACTTCATTTACAATTTCTGTTTGTTTTAATACTGGTTCTGTGAATGAAAAGGAAAATGAAAAAGGTCTTTCTCATATGTTAGAACATATGTTATTTACAGGTACAAATAAAAGAAATAATTTTGAAATTTCAGAAGAAATGGATTTTTATGGAGCAAAATATAATGCATATACTTCAAAAGAAGTTACAAATTATTATTTCACTTCTTTATCAAGTAAACAAAAAGAAACATCAGAAATATTTTTTGATATGATTACAGACCCTATATTTCCAGAAGATCAGATAAAAAAGGAAAAAGAAATAATATTTGAAGAAATAAGAATGTCTAAAGATGATGTTTGGTCCGTAGTATTTGAACAAATGCAAGAAAATCTATTTAAAGGTAATTTAAAATATAATATTATAGGTACTGAAGAAAGTTTAAATAGTTTTACAAGAGATATGCTTATAGATTATTATAAAAGAAATTACACGAGAGATAACTTAATTATATCAGTTTCCGGTAATGTTGATGAAGATTTATTAATTGAACAAATAATTACATATTTTTCAAGATTAGATGAAAATAAAGTGGAGTATGTTTTTGAAAAAAATGAATTAAAGAAAATAGATTATAGGGAAAAAAAGGAAATAAATCAAGTAAATATATATATGCTTGCTAAAAACAATATAAAAGAAAGAACTTTAAAAGATTATTTTATAGATACATGTTTAGAATTAATTATAGGAGATGGATTTAGCTCAAGATTATTTCAAGAAATTAGAGAAAAAAGAAGTTTAGCTTATTCAGTTTATACTATGAATTTTGATTATAAGGATTTAAAAACTTTTGTTATATATATAGGTACATCTATTAATAAATATAAAGAATCTCTTGAGGTTACATTACAAATATTAGAGGATATAAGAAAAGAAGGAATTACTGAAAGAGAATTAGAAAAAGTTAAAAATTCTATTCTTTCAACTAGAGCTACAGCTAAAGAAAATAATAAAATTGTTGTAAGATTATTAAATATGTATAAATCTTTTGGAAAAGTATTTAGTGATGAAGAAATTACAGATACATTATTACATGTAACAGTAGAAGATATAAATAATAAAGCTAAAACTTTATTAAATGATTTTAGTACTTGTTTAATAGGAGATATAGATGTTTAGTAAAAGAAATTATATTAAATTAAGAAATCGTATACAGAGATTAGATAAAGCTTTATTACTTATAGTATATTTACTTGCTTTTATAAGCACATCATTTGTATACAGTGCTACGAGGTCTATGTATTATGTAAAAAGTAATTTATTATGGATATTTGTAGGGACTTCAATACTTGTAATTTCTTTATTTATAGATTATAGATTTAGTAAAAAAATAATGAGATTTATATATATATTTTCTATTTTACTTTTACTATATACAAGATTTTTTGGTGTAATAAAACTTGGGGCAAGAAGATGGATTAATATAGGTATTACACAAATTCAACCATCAGAATTTGTGAAGATATTTTTAATAATGATATATTCATTATGGTTTGTAAAGAAATTTCCAAATGGTATTAATTCATTTAAAGCTATTGTTTTAGCATTTATTCCAGGTTTACCCATATTAGGTTTATTATTATTACAACCAGATTTAGGTTCTACATTGATACTTTGTTTTTCTTTTTTATGTATGTTGTATCTATCTAATGCTAATGTTAAACCTATAATAATAATATTTGCAATAGTTGGTATTATGAGTATACCAACATATATGTTTGTTTTAAAAGATTATCAAAAAACAAGGATTGAAGTTTTTCTTAATCCAGAAAAAGATCTGAAAAATAAGGGGTGGCATGTTGCTCAATCTAAGATATCTATAGGCTCTGGTGGTTTATCTGGTAAAGGGTATTTAGATGGAAGCCAGAGTAGACTAAAGTTTTTACCTGAACCACAAACAGATTTTATTTTTTCTGTCATAGGAGAAGAAGTAGGATTTTTAGGCTCGGCATTAGTGTTATCTTTATACTTTTTTTTAATATATGCCATAATAAATATTTCCAAAAAAATTATTGATGATTATGGAAGAATAATACTCTATGGTATATCAGGAATATTTTTAGCACATGTTATAATAAATATTGGAATGACTTTAGGTATAGTTCCTGTTACAGGAAAACCATTACTTTTAATGAGCTATGGAGGGTCATCATTTATATCTTCATTTTTAATGATAGCTTTAATACAAAATATTAAGATATACAATGGAGATGATGATGATGATAAATAGATACATAGTAGATGAAGAACATGTAAATGTTAGACTAGATAAATTTATGAGAAAGTATTCTAAAGAGCAAAGTCTTTCAATAATATTTTCACTTATAAGAAAAGGTCTAGTAAAGGTAAATGGCAAAAAAAGTAAAGAAAATTATAGACTTTTATTAAATGATGAGATTCTTTTTCCAGATTCTGCTAAAATAGTTATAGAAAGAAAAATAAAAAAGAATATAATAGATATAGATTTATTTAAAAAAATGATAGTATTTGAAGATGATAATGTATTTATAATAAACAAACCTAATAATATAGCTATGTATAAAGGGGATAAACATAAGTTTGGATTATCTGAAATGGCAAAGGCATATTATAATAATCATAATGTAAATTTTGCAAATAGATTGGATTTGGAAACAGAAGGATTAGTGATAGGTTGTAAAAATCTACAAATACTTAGAAAAGTAAATGAGGAAATAAAAAATAAAAATATAATAAAGAGATATATTGCTAAAGTGGAACAAAAAAGTTTAAAATTAAACGAAAAATTTTTTTCAGATAAAAAAATAAAAATACTCGAAGATAAAGTAATAGTGTCAGAAGATGGTTTAGAATCTATAACATACTTTAAAGTGATAGAATTAAAAAATTCTAAGGCACTTCTTGATATAGACTTAATTACAGGTAGAAAGCACCAAATTAGAGTCCATTTAAGTGATATGGGTTACCCTATAATAGGGGATAGTAAATATGGAAAGTATCAAAAAAAAGATAGAATGTATCTTAAATGTTACTATATTAAATTCCTAAATTATGAGATAAAGTTAGACATGAAATTTAATTAGAATAATAATTATATTGACTTTTCTTGAAAACATGGTATAATTTGTTAGAAATTGGCATGTGCCATTATGGATAGGAGGAAGTATTTTGTTAGGTAAAGTTAAATGGTTTAACGAAAAAAAAGGATTCGGGTTTATTTCAGGTGAAGATGGAAAAGATTACTTTTTACATTTTTCAAAAATAAATAAAGGTGGTTTCAAAACAGTTAACGAAGGTGAAGACGTAGAGTTTGATATTGAAGATGGAGAAAAAGGACCACAAGCAACAAACGTAGTTTCTAAATAATGACATAAATAGGATTAGTTTGGCTATCTCTTTATAAGAGATAGTTTTTTTTATTAGAAATGAGGGTATATGTTTAAAAAAATTTTTTCTAAAATATTAAGAGGATTAATAGTAATATTTTCTGTAATGACTTTAACTTTTTTCATGATACATTCTCTTCCTAATAACCTAATAGATGAAGAGTTGGATGAAAGTGTTAAAAATCAAATAATAAAAATATATGATCTTGATAAACCTATTAGTGAACAATATATAAAGTACATGAAAAAGGTTACTACTGGGGATTTTGGTAAATCCATTAAATATCCTAATTTAAAAGTAGTAGATATTATTAAGAAAAACTTTCCTACATCACTTGATTTAGGATTAAGAGTTTTATTTTTCTCTAGTTTTTTCGCTTTAATGTTTTCTATTATTTCTGTGAATTTTGATTTCATTGATAAACTATTTGTAAGAATTTCAAGTATATTAATAGCAATTCCTGGATTTGTTATAGTTGGATTATTGCAATATTATGCAGTTTATATACATAAAGGATTATTGGGTTTACCTAAATTAAGTATTATGGGATATTATGGAAGGGGAGAAAAAATATTTCCTGTATTAACCTTAGTCTTATTTTATTTACCAATAATATTTAAATTATTAAGAAAGAAAATAAAAGAAGAGTTAAATAAAAATTATGTAGAATTTGCAATAAGTAAAGGTCTTAGCATAAACTATATTGTAATTAAGCATATACTTAAAAATATTGCTCCTTCTTTATTATCAAGTTTAATTCCATATGTAATATCTTTAATTACAGGTTCATTTATAGTTGAAACTCTATTTGGTGTCCCTGGTCTTGGTAGATATTTTACTACATCAATAATAGATAGAGATTATCCTATGATAATGGGATTAACTATATTTTATACTATAATACTTGTTAGTTTATTTAACATAATGGATATATTAATATTAATTTTTGATAAAAGATTGAAGGTGAAAGATGATGAATAAAAAGATTAATTCTATATTTTTTATACTTTCATTAATGATGTTTGTTGTTATTGAAAAACTTTTCAATAAATTTAATTATAGTGATCAGGATTTAAATTCTATAGAATTAGGAATTTTTAAAAATAATCATATTTTAGGAACTGATTATTTAGGAAGAGATTTACTTGCAAGATTATCTGAAAGTGTGTATATTTCTTTATTATTAACTATAATAGTATGTATAGTGTGCCTGATTTCAGGGCTAATTATAGGAAGTATAATGGGATATTATGATAAATTTATTGATAAATTTTTTATGATGGTAATAGAACTTTTACTTTCAATACCAAGTATTATAATAATAATATTTATACTATTAATATTTGGAAATAGTTTAATTTTACTAATATTTGCAATAAGTTTTACTAGAAGTCTAAGACTTAGTATACTTGTTAGAAATGAGGTAAAAAAAGTTAAATTACATAACTATGTAGAAGTAGCTAAAAATATGGGTGCTACTCCCTTTTATTTAATAAAAAGGCATATAATGCCTAACATATTACCTATAATCTTTGTAAGATTAACATTAATGCTTCCAGGTATAATATTTACAGAAAGTTATTTATCTTTTATGGGAATTGGAATAAGAAATCCAAGACCATCATTAGGTAATTTGATATCTTCTGGATTTTCAAGATTATTAATAAGTCCTAAACAGTTTCTTTTTGCAAGTTTAATTTTGGTTACAATCACGTTATTTTTTGGAGGTATATATGAAAATAATAGAAATTAAAAATTTAAGTATATCAACTCCTGAAAAAAATATAGTTAATAATATTAGTTTTGATATAAATAGTAATGAAATACTAGCATTAATTGGTAGTTCAGGTAGTGGAAAAAGTCAGATGTCTAGAGCTATTAAGGGTATATCTAAGTTAAAAGTAGATGGGATTATTAGATATAATAATATTGAGGATATAGAAATAGGATATATTTTTCAAGATTTTGCAGAATGCTTAAATCCTGTATTAAAAATTAAGAATCAAATAATAGAAGCAGTTATTTATCATAAGAGATTAAATAAAAAAGATTCTATAATTAAAGCTAAAAAAACACTAAATGATTTAAATTTAGATGAAAGTGTATTAGAAAAATATCCATTTGAGTTAAGTGGAGGTCAGAAGCAAAGAATAGTTATAGCGATATGTTTAATGATGGATCCTAAGCTTTTAATATGCGATGAAATAACTACGGGACTTGATAATATTAATGAATATGAAATATTAAATTTAGTAACAAATTTAAATATACCCGTTCTTTTAATTACGCATAATATTAACGCAGTAAGAAAATTTAGTGATAGAATAATATTTATAAATAACGGAGAAGTTATTGAAGTAGAAAAAGTTGAAGATTTAAAAAAATATTCAGATATAGAATATATTAATGCTATGAATAGGGTGTTAGAAGATGAATTTAATTAAACTTACTAATGTATATAAAAATTATGAAAGCATTAAAGCTTTAAAAAATATTGATTTAGAGATAAATAAGGGAACTCTTTTAGCAGTAGTTGGAGAAAGTGGAAGTGGTAAAAGTACTTTAGGTAAGATAATATCTAAAATTACTAAAATAAGTAGTGGAAAATTAGAAGTAAATGGTAAAGTGTCTATGATATATCAAGAATATACATCATCACTTAATCCTAGATTTTCTATTTTAGATGTACTTGAAGAGGTATATATAATAAAGAAAAAAAAAATTGATATTGATAAAATAAAGGAAATTCTTGAGTTTGTATCTTTAAATCACATTGATTTAAAAAGTAATATAAATATATTATCGGGAGGAGAAAAACAAAGATTAGTTATTGCAAGAGCAATTTTATTTAATCCTGATATATATATATTTGATGAAGCAGTATCATCACTTGATATTCATTTACAATTACAGATTATTGATATAGTTAAAAAGTTAAATGAAAGACATGATAAAACCATAGTATTTATAACTCATAATGTAGAGTTGTTAAAATATATTACAGAAGATATTTTGGTATTAAAAAATGGAAAAATAGTTGAAAGAGGAAATATATTAAAACAAAGTAATATGGCTTATACAAAAAAAATATTAAATATATGGAAATAGTATAAAAAATAGCTTTTTTATATGTTTTATGATATAATTTAATAAAATCGTGAAAGGATTTTTATGATAATAAATTTTGAAAATTCTAGTAACTTTGCTAGGAACTTATATGAATTTAATGAAAAACAGGAAAAACTTGAAAAAATAGCACTAGAAAATAGAATACCTATAATTACTAGAGAAGTTTTAAAATATATGGTGTTTTTAGCAGAAAATATTAAAGCTAAAAATATCTTAGAAATTGGAACGGCTACAGGTTTTTCAGGTATTTTTTTAGCAGAAATATGTAAAAAAAATAATGGTAAATTAACAACTATAGAAATAGATGAAGAAAGATATTTAAAAGCAAATGAAAATTTTAAAGAGTTTAAGTTAAGTGAATATATAAATAGCATACATGATGATGCTATGAATGTATTGCCTAATATGACTGAAAAATTTGATTTCATATTTATAGATGCATCAAAAAATAAATATGAAGATTTCTATAATCATTCCTATAGTTTATTAAGAGAAGGTGGAATCATCTTTATTGATAATATTATGTTTAGAGGATATGTTGCAGAAGATGATGTTCCTAAGAAATATAAGACAATGGTAAGGAATTTGAAAAAATTTATTAATTATTTAAATGATAAATATAATTTTACATTATTACCCTTTGGTGATGGTGTAGGAATAGTTATAAAATAATGGAGGTAAAAATGAAAAAAATAATAGCGAGTTTGGCTTTTTTAGGATTTTTAATATCTTGTTCATCTGTAGTGGAAGAAAAAGATTTATATAAGGATTATGAAGCTAAATATAAATTAGGTGAAAATGAACCAAAAATAACTTCTAAGACTACAAATAAAGAAATATTAAGTAATGAGAAGTTAACAGAGGAAATTTTTAAGAGAGAAAATAGAAAAATTAATAAAAATCTTAAGGGTGTTTGGGCAGCAACTGTAGTTAATCTTGACTTCCCAAAAACAACAACTATGGAAGAACAAAAAAGAGAAATAGATGAAATGATGGAAAATATTAAAAAATGGGGATTAAATGCAGTATTCTTCCATGTAAGACCTGCAGCAGATGCATTATATAATTCTGAATTTGAACCTTGGTCTATTTATTTAACTGGAAATCAAAATAAAAATCCAGGATATGATCCATTAGAATATGCAATAAATGCAGCACATAAAAGAGGGATAGAGTTACATGCATGGATAAATCCATATAGAGCATCTATGAATACAGATTTAAGTAAATTATCAGATAAGAGTATAGTTAAAAGAAAACCTGAATGGATATTTGAATATGATGGTAAATTCTATATGAATCCAGGTAATCCAGAAGTAGTTAACTATGTTTCAAGAGCTATAGAAGAAATAGTTGAAAAATATGATATAGATGGTCTTCATTTAGATGATTACTTCTACCCATATCCATCAGCAACTTCAAAACTTGGAGATAATGTAGATCAAAAAGAATTTGAAATGTATGGGTCAGGATATAATACTAGAGGGGACTGGAGACGTGATAACGTTAATAATATGATAAAGAATTTATCAGTTTCAGTACATAAGATTAAACCTAATTTATCATTTGGAGTAAGTCCATTTGGAATATGGAGAAATTATGAAACAGATGTTAATGGTTCAAAAACTAAAGGATTACAAAGTTATGATTCATTATATGCAGATAGCTTAAAATGGATGAGAGAAGGATGGGTAGATTATATAGCTCCTCAAATATACTGGAATATTGGATTTGAAAAAGCTGATTATGAAGAATTAGTTAAATGGTGGTCAGAAAAATCAAAAGAAACAAATACTCCTTTATATGTAGGACATGGAATATATAAATACATAGAACAAAAACCATGGAAAGATAGATTAGAGCTTGAAAAACAACTTAAATTAAATGAAAAATATGATGCAGTTAAAGGATCAATATTCTTTAGATATGGAACTTTACTTGAAAATCCTTCAAATATTTTAAGACAAATAGAGGATAATTTAATATAAGGAAAAATATGGAATTTAAATTACATTCAGACTACAAACCTACAGGTGATCAACCAGAAGCAATTAAAAAAGTAGTTGAAAATATAAGAAATGGAATTAGTGATCAGATTTTATTAGGTGTTACAGGAAGTGGTAAGACATTTACTATAGCAAATATAATTAAAGAACTTAATAGACCTGCCCTTATAATGGCACCTAATAAGATACTAGCAGCACAATTATATAATGAATACAAGCAGTTTTTCCCTGAAAATGCTGTAGAATATTTTGTGTCATATTATGATTATTATCAACCAGAAGCGTATATACAATCTACAGATACATATATAGAAAAAGATTCTGCTATTAATGAGGAAATAGATAAGTTGACTCATGCGGCAACGGCAGCCCTTTTAAATAGAAAAGATGTTATAGTTATTGCATCTGTTTCAGCAATTTATGGGTTAGGATCCCCAAATTCATACTCAGATAGAAGTTTGTATGTAGATATAGCTTTAAATGGTATAAGAAGAAAAGAATTAATTAAATCACTATTAGCACTTAGGTATGAAAGAAATGATCTTATTCTTGAAAGAGCTAAATTTAGGGTAAAAGGTGATGTAATTGATATATACCCTATATACCAAGATATAGTTTATAGATTTGAATTTTTTGATGAGGAATTAGAAAGTATTTCTGAATTACATACTTTAACATATAAAAAAATAAGGGATATTAAAAGAATAAATCTTATGCCTGCTACCCATTATTTATCTGAAGTTGAAACTGATATTTTAGTTGAGAATATAAGAGAAGAAATGGTTGAAAGAGTAAAATATTTTGAAGATAGATTGCAGTTAGTTGAAGCACAGAGAATAAAACAAAGAACTGAATATGATTTAGAGATGATAAAGGAGATAGGATACTGTAAAGGTATGGAAAATTACTCTAGATATCTTACAGGTAAAAAATCAGGAGAAGCCCCATATACTTTACTTGACTATTTCCCAGAATCACCTATAGTATTTTTAGATGAATCACATATTATGGTTCCACAAATAGGTGGTATGTCTAATGGTGATAGAAGTAGAAAAGAAATGCTAGTTAATCATGGATTTAGGTTGCCAAGTGCTTTAGATAATAGACCTCTTAGACATGAAGAATTTTTTAATAAGGTAGAACAAGTAGTGTATTTATCAGCAACTCCAAGTGATTATGAAATAAGCGAATCAAATGGAGAAATAGTAGAATTACTTGTAAGACCTACAGGTATTGTTGAACCAAGTATAGAAATAAGACCTACTAAAAATCAAGTTGATAATTTAATGGATGATATTAAAGAAAGAGTATCAAAAGGAGAAAGAATATTAGTTACAACTCTTACAAAAAAAATGGCAGAGGAATTAACAGAATATTACCTAGATTATGGAATTAAAGTTAAATATATGCATTCTGAAATATCTACTATAGATAGAGTAGAAATAGTTAAGGGTTTAAGAAATGGAGAATTTGATGTTCTTGTTGGAATTAACCTATTAAGAGAGGGTCTTGATTTGCCAGAGGTTTCATTAGTTGCAATACTTGAGGCAGATAAAGAAGGATTTTTAAGATCAAGAAGATCATTAATACAAACTATGGGTAGGGCAGCAAGAAATGTAAATGGACATGTAATATTGTATGCTGATAAAATAACTAAATCTATGAAAGAGGCTATAGATGAGGTTGAAAGAAGACGTGTAATTCAAGAAAGATATAATAAGGAAAATAATATAGTTCCTAAAAATATTAAGGCTCATTTAACTGAGTCATTACTTGAATATACTGAAGATGTTGAAGAAAATAAAGAAAGTAAGATAACATTTAAGTCTATAAAAGAACTAGAAAAAGAAATTAAAAAAGTTGAAGCAGAAATGAAAAAATTTGCTGAAAATTATCAATATGAAGAAGCTATAAGTAGAAGAAATAAACTTAATGAATTAAAGAAAGTATTATTGGAGGTTATGTAGATGAAGTATATACATTACCCTAAATGTTCAACTTGTCAGAAAGCACTTAAACATTTGGAAGAAAAGGGACATACTTTAGAAAAAAGACATATAGTTGAAGAAAAATTAACTAAAGAAGAATTAAGAGAAATACATAAAAAATCTGGATTAGATATAAAAAAATTATTTAATACAAGTGGTATCTTGTATAAAGAAATGAAATTAAAAGATAAATTAGACATTATGAGTTTAGAGGAAAAATTAGAATTATTATCAACTAATGGTATGTTAGTTAAAAGACCTATATTAATAGATGGTGACAAGGTAATAATAGGGTATAAAAAAGAAAACTACGATAATGTTTAGGGGTAAATATGAATGAGAATTTAACTGTTTCTGAAATTGTAACTTTAGTTGACAAATTTATTAAAAGTAGTGATATGAAAAAGGTATCTATAGAAGGTGAAATGTCTAATATTACTTATCATAAAACAGGACATCTTTATTTCACGCTTAAAGATAGCAATGCACAAATTAAATGTACTGCTTTTGGATATATATATAAAAACATACCAAGAGATTTAAAAGAGGGAGATAAAATAAAGATAGTTGCGGATATGACTTTCTATAAACCTCGTTGTGAATTAACTTTTAATGTAGATACTTTAGAAAAAATGAATAAAATAGGATATCTTTATGAAAAACTTGAGGAATTAAAGAAAGAATACATGGAAAAGGGATATTTTGATGTAGATAAGAAGAAAAAAATTCCAACTATAGTTAAAAGACT
Organism: Streptobacillus notomytis; assembly: GCA_001612575.1. Lineage (GTDB taxonomy): Bacteria > Fusobacteriota > Fusobacteriia > Fusobacteriales > Leptotrichiaceae > Streptobacillus > Streptobacillus notomytis. The sequence goes on along the minus strand of LJRV01000318.1, from coordinate 28,314 downwards.
TGGTGTAATAACTGCTGAAACAGGAGCAGCTATTAAAGATATAGTTAATACTACACATAGTAGAGATAAATATGTGGATATTTTTCTTTATCCTGTTAAAGTTCAAGGAATTGGTGCAAAAGAAGAAATAGTTGAAGCTATAAGATATTTTAATGATAATAAAGATAAATATAATTTGGATGCATTAATAGTAGGACGTGGTGGAGGAAGTATAGAAGATTTATGGGCTTTTAATGAAAGAGAAGTAATAGAAGCAATATATTATTCTGATATTTTTGTAGTATCAGCTGTTGGTCATGAAACAGATATATTACTTTCAGATTATGTTGCTGATTTAAGAGCCTCAACACCTACACAGGCTGCTGAAAAAATCATTATAAAACATGATGATGCATTGTATACTTTATATAATCTTAAAGATAAGGCTAGTAAAATATTGGAAAATAAGTATTCAAGTTTAAATAAAGAATTAAATAGTCTGAAAAATTCATATATTATTAGAAATTTTGAAGATAAACTTAATGAAAAAAGAATACTAATATCTGAACTAGAAAATATAGTAGAAAAAGCATTAAATTTAAAGATTTATAATATTAATAATGATATTAAAACTTTTAAATTTAAGATGAATACTAATAATTTAATTACAAAAATTGATAGATTTAAAATATTGTTACAATCTCAAAATGATAATATATCAAAAATAATAGAAAATAAAATTGATATAAAAAAACTTGAATTAGAAAATTTTAAATTGTCTGTTTCTAAGCATTCAAATGAAGATATTCTTAAAAAAGGATATACTATTACTACACATAATGGAAATATAATAAAAAAAGGTACAGAAGTTAGTTCTGGAGACATTATAAAAACAACTTTTTCTGACGGATATATTGAAAGTAAAGTTAAATAGGAGGTAATATGAAGAGATCAACTTTTCTATCATGGGATGAATATTTTATGGGAATAGCATTTTTATCAGCAAATAGAAGTAAAGATCCTGTTACACAAGTAGGAGCTTGTATAGTAAAGGATAGTAAAATTGTTGGAATAGGATATAATGGTTTTCCTATAGGTTCAAGTGATGATGAAATTCCTTGGGGAAAAGAGGGAGATTTTTTAAATACTAAATATGCATATGTAGTACATGCAGAATTAAATGCTATTTTAAATAGTAATAGAGATTTAAAAGGATCTACTATATATGTAACTCATTTTCCATGTAATGAATGTGCAAAAAGTATAATACAAACTGGAATTTCAAAGGTCATATTTTTCTCAGATAAACATAAGGATAAAGATAGTTCTATTGCTTCAAAAAGAATGTTAATTAATGCTGGAATAGAAATAGTTAAGTTAGAATTAGGAATAGATGAATTAATAATTAAATTTAAGGATTAAGAGGAATAAGAATGTATTTAAAAGCGTTAGAAATAAATGGATTTAAGTCTTTTTCAACCAAGACTATTATCGATTTTACTAAGGGAATTACAGCCATTGTTGGACCTAATGGTAGTGGAAAAAGTAATATCTTAGATGCAATATTATGGGTATTAGGAGAACAGAGCTATAAAAATATACGTGCTGCTATGAGTAGTGATGTAATTTTTTCTGGTGGAAAAAATAAAAAACATGCAAATAGTGCAGAAGTAAGTTTAGTAATTGATAATATAGATAGATACTTAGACTATGAAGCTGATGAAGTTAAAATTACCAGAAGAATATATAGAAATGGAGATGGAGAATACCTAATTAATAATAGAAAATCAAGATTAAAAGATATACATAATCTTTTTATGGATACTGGTATAGGTAAACAAGCTTATTCTATAATTGGTCAGGGTAGGGTTGAAAGAATTATAGGATCTAATCCCAAAGAAATTAGGGAAATACTTGAAGAGGCTGCTGGTACTAAGAGAGCTAAAGTTGAAAAAGAAGAAGCTTTAAAAAGACTATCAAATGTACAAGTTGAGTTAGATAAAATAATATATGTTGAAAAAGAACTTGAACAAAGAGTTAAAAGATTAAAAGAAGAATCAGAAAAAGCTGGATTATACAATAGTATAGTTCATCAAATTAATGTTAATAAATACATGCTTTATGAATATAGTATTAATAAAATAGAAGTAGAACAGGAAAAATTAAATTTAGAAAAAAAAGAAAATAGTAAAAAAATTGATGATATACAAATTAATCTTGAATTAGAAAAAAAATATTTAATAAATGCTGGAGAAAAGAAAAATAGTTTAATTCAAAATATTGAAGATGAAAAAAATAAATTAAATAATATATATAAAGAATTAGAGGAAGTAAAGGAAAATTTAAATACATCTATTAGAGAAAAATCTAATTATGAAGTAAAACTTTCAGAAAAATTAGCTATAAAAGATAAGTTAATGCAAGATGAAAAAATATATAATGAGAGATTATCTGTTGAAATTAAAGAAATAAATGTATTGACTAAAGAATATGTTAAGAAAAATGAAAATATAGAAATACTTAAAGAAAAAATAGAATATCTTACTAAGTTACGTAATGAAATGGAAGAGAAATTATCATTACATGAAAAATCTATAAATGAAATTGAAATGAAAAGATACAGGCTTAGAGGAGAAAATGAAGATTTAGAAAGAAAGAATAAGTTAACAGAAAATAATATTAGTAAATTAGAAGAAGAAAAGAAGATAATATTATTAAATTCTGAAAAAATTAAATTAGAATATGAATCTTTAAAAAATAAACAAACATCTCAAGAAGAGTCTAATAAAAGTATTTTAAATAATCAAAAACATTATACAGATGAAATCTTATTATTAGAAAAAGATAGAAAAAATATTGCTACTAATAGACAGAAAATAATATTTGAGAAAGAATCTAAAATTTCAAAGTTAAATTCTATACAAAAAACTTTAGATGATAATATATTTTTGACGACTTCTAGTAAATTTATTCTTGATACATTTAAAGATGATGATAATATAGTCGATAGTGTTTCTAATCTGTTACAAATATCAGAAAAATATTTAACAGCTATTTCAACTTTAGTTGGATATAGTTTAAATGATATAGTAATAAGAAAAGCTAATGAAAGTAAAAAATATATTAATGAATTGAAAAATAAAAAGATAGGAACTATATCATTTTTACCTTTAGATACTATTAAAGTATCAACTAAATTAAGTGAAATACCTAAAGGTAATGGTGTTATAGATTTTGCAAGAAATATAGTTAAAATAAAGGAAGTAGAATATGAAAAGTTAGTTGATCATATTTTTTCAAATGCTTTAATTGTAGAAGATTTAGATATTGCAAATTCTTTGATTAAAAATGGATATAATGATAGAATAATTACTTTAGATGGTGATTTAGTTACTTCAAGGGGTAGAATATCTGGGGGATATAAGAAAAATAGAGTAGATTTAACTTTGGGAAAAAGAGAAGAATTAAATGCTATTAAAAAAGACATAACATTGCTTGATGATAAAATTATAGAACTTGAAAATGAGTATAATAATATTGATACAAAAATTTCTATTTTAGATGAAAAATTGAATGTTGAAAATGAAAGGGTAAATAAATTTAAATTGGAATACAATGATATAAAATATTTACTTGATTTAAAAAATAATGAATTATCTAGTCTAGAAAGAAAAATTGATACAATAAATTATGAAATTAAAGATAGTAATTTAATGATAGTTGAAAATACAAATAAAATTGATAAAAATATACAAGAAATAGATGAATCTATGAATGTTATTGAAGAGATATATAATGAAAGAGAAGAATTAGAATTTAAATTAGGAGAAATTGAAGATGTAGATAAACATCAAACAAAATTACATAATATGTTGATTGATTTTGCAGTATTAAATGAAAAATTAACTAACAAAAAAAATTCTAAAGATGATCTTGAAATTATGTATAATAAGGTTAAAAATGATCTTGAAGAAATAAATATATTTGAAAATAATAAAGATGAATTATTTAGTAAATATAATCAAGAAATTGATGAAAAAAATAAATTAGTTGATGAATTAACTGAAAATAAAAATATATTTTCTGAAAAAATAAAAAATGATGAAATTTTATTAAAAGAACTAGAAAAAGATGAAAATAATCATTTTACTGTAATAAATGACTTAGAAAAAGAAACTATTAAGATGATAAATATAGTTGAAAAATTATCTGAAAATATAGGTAGAAATTCTAAAGAACTTGAAAACTTATTTGAAAAATTAGAAAGCTTACATGAAAGTAAGGAAAGTATAATAAATGATTTTAACTATAATATTCTTGAAGAGGATAAAGTTAGTCAAGTTAAATCCAATATTACTAAACTTGAAAGTAAAAAGGAAAATATAGGGAGTGTAAATTTAGCATCTATAGATGAATACAATTTTGAAAATGAAAGATATTTAGAATTAGTTTCACAAAAGCAAGATTTAGAAAATAGTTCAAATTCTATAAAATCGTTAATAACTAATATAGAAAATGATATGATAAGTAAATTTAGCTTTGCATTTAATGAAATTAAAAATAATTTTAAATATATGTGTTCAGAAATTTTTTATGGTGCAAAAGGAGATATTAAATTAACTGATCCTGAAAATATATTAACAACGGGCTTAGAATTAAGTGTAAAATATAAAAATAAACCTGAACAAACATTGATGCTATTATCTGGTGGAGAAAAATCAATGTTGGCAGTTTCATTTATAATGGCGATATTTATGTTTAAACCATCACCATTTACTTTTTTTGATGAAATAGAAGCAGCTCTTGATGAAGCTAATACAAAAAAAATAGTGGAGTTATTAAGACGGTTTATTGATAAATCACAATTTATCTTAATTACACATAATAAGGAAACAATGAAAGGTTCTGATAGGTTATATGGAGTTACTATGAATAAAGAAATAGGTGAATCCAGAATTGTTTCTGTTGATATATAGGAGGATTTATGAAAAAGTTTTTATTATTAATATTATTTCTTGGTATGTATAATGTTAATTATAGTAATAATGGAAGTATGGTAACAGAAGAATTTGTTAAAGTTGTTGAAGATAATAAGGAAGAAAATATTGAAATGGAAGAAAATGTTGAAAAAGAAGAGCAATCTTCTTTTGAACATATTCAAAAATTTGATAAGTCATATGAAAATATTACATTAAATTTAGAATTTGATAAATATTTTGATAAAAATTTAAATCAATTTGCCTTTATTAAGGCAACGACTAATATTAGAGATTTACCTTCAACAAAAGATAGTAAAGTTGTTGGAAAAATTAAAAATGGCATAAGATTGCCATTACTTGGAGTTATTAAGGGTGATGATGAAAAAGAATGGTTAGAGGTAATGTATAAGGATGAAAAACATTATATCTATGCTAAAAATGCAGAGATAAGAGGATTTAATTGGCAAAAGGCAGTTGAAAAAGCAAATAAAGTAAATGATTTTATTATTTCTGCAATTAAAGATGAAAAAGATATTTATTATTTACATAGCTATATTTCTTTAAATATAGAATCTGATGGAAAAGAAGATAAATATGGGAATGTATCAAATCAGAGTATTAGGGCATATTATGATAATAATAAAGAATATATTAATTTACCTGATAGGTCATTATTTACATTAGAGGGAGAAGATGATAATTATGTACATATTAAAACACTCTCTTATGGAGATGAGATATATAAAATACCTAAGATGTATATTAGAAGATTAAAGAAATCTAATATAAGTGAAATTATCAATAAATTTATATACATAGATAGAAATAGTCAAACTCAGGTTAGTATTGAAAGAAACAAGGAAACTAATATATTTAATGTTAATACAGTAGGTTATGTAACTACAGGAACAACAAAAGGAGTAGGATTTGTAACTCCTTATGGTGATTTTCTAGTTGCATATACTAAACCTGTAATGTTATATACATCTGATTTTGAAAGAGAAGATATATTAAATTCTAATGGGGAAAAAATAGGAGAAAGACCAATAATAATAGGTGATGCAAAATTTGCAATTAGATTTTCTGGTGGAGGTTATTCTCATGGAATACCATCTACTTTTGAACCTAAAGAAAATAGAAAAGAAAGAAAAAAAATGACTGAATCAAAGTTAGGTACTATACCTTTATCTCATAAGTGCGTAAGAAATGCAGATGATGTAATGGAATATCTATATAAATGGGTAAATGGTAATGGCAAAACAGATAAAAATGGCTTTACATATCCAGAAGAAAATGTTATAGTAATTGTTGACTAAAATACAGTATAGATGTTCATAGGTGGCAGCGTTGAACAGAAAAATTTAGGAGGAAAAATGTTTGATTTTTTAAAAAGTAACGAAGTTATCTGGCTTCTATATGTTTTAATCAATTATTCTGTAATCTTATTTGCTTATAGAAAATGGGGAAAAGTTGGTCTTATGATATTTGCCCCTATATCTATTATACTTGCAAATGTACAGGTTAATAAATTGGTTTATTTATTTGGAATAGAAACAACTTTAGGAAACATAGCTTATAGTTCTATATTTTTAATTTCTGATATTTTATCTGAAAATTATGGTAAAAAAGCAGCTTCTAAAGTTGTAGGTATAGGATTTTTAACTATGATTTTTACAACAGTTGTGATGAATATTGCATTAATATTGGCTCCATCTACTAATGATACTAGTCAAGTTCATTTAGCAGCTATATTTACTCCATTTATCAGATTTACAGTTGCATCATTACTTGCTTATGTTATTTCATCTAATGTTGATATTAATCTATATCAAATAATTAAGAAAATATATCCAGATTTCAATAATATTTGGATAAGAAATAATTTGAGTACATTATTAAGTCAAGTATTAGATAATCTAATATTTAATTTTGTTGCATTTTATGGAGTATTTCCAATTTCATTAATACTAACAATTACATTTTCAACTTATTTCTTAAAAATTATTACATCTGCTTTAGATACACCATTTGTATATATCGCAACATATTGGAAAAATAAAGGTGTAATAGAAGAAATTTAAATATATTGGGAGAAAAAATGTTTAAGAAATATAAATCAATGATTTTACCAATAATTTTAATAGTAATGTCAGCATTTATACAATCATATACTATTGAAGTATTCATAATTCCATCAAAATTATTAACAGGTGGATTTACAGGATTATCTATATTAATAAATATGATATTATCAAATTTTGGTGTAAGTTTATCTGTAGGGATTTTATTGATAGTCCTTAACTTTCCAGTAGCATTATTATGTGCAAAAGAAATTAGTAAAAAATTTGTATTTCTATCTTTATTGCATATATTTTTAACTTCAATTTTTTTGAAATATTTTAAATTTGAGCCATTGTTTACTAATATATTATTGAACTTAACTATAGGAGCAGTAATACATGGTTTACAAATGGTTCTTGCGTTAAAAGTTGGAGGCTCAACAGGTGGGACAGATTTCATTGCTTTATATATTTCTAATAAAATAAATAAATCTATTTGGATATATATATTTATATTTAATATGTTAGTAATATTAATTTTTGGATATATGTTTACATGGGATGGTGCAGGATATTCAATAATATTTCAGTTTGTTACAACTAAAGTTATAGATACTTTCTATAATAGATACAGACGTATTACTCTTCAAATTATTACTAAAAAGGGTGATGAACTAACAGAAATGTATATAAGTAAATATAGACATGGTATGACTAAAATTGTTGGATCAGGAGCTTATTTAAAAGAGAGAGTATATATTTGCTATACAGTAGTGTCAGTTTATGAAGTTAATGATATTGTTAAAGCTATTTTAGAACTTGATAAAAATGCTATTATTAATACTTTTAAAACAGATGCTTTTTACGGTAAGTTCTATATACCGCCTATTTAAAAAAATACTTGAAAAAAATATTAAAATATGATATTATTCATAGGTAAATTAAGCGAATATTCCGCTGTTTTCAATAGTATAGAAAATATGAATATTTTAGAGGGAAGGATGTGAATTTCTTGAAAGAGAAATTAATAGAATTAGTAGAAAAAGAATACTTAAAATCAGATTTACCACAATTTAAAGCTGGAGACACAATAGCTGTACATTACACAGTAAAAGAAGGAAATAAAACAAGAATACAGGTTTTTGAAGGTGTAGTAATTAGAATTTCTGGAGGAAGTATTCAAAAAAGCTTTACAGTAAGAAAGGTATCTTCAGGAGTTGGAGTAGAAAGAATTATACCAATTAACTCTCCATTAATCGATAAAATCGAAGTTAAGAAGATAGGTAAAGTAAGAAGAGCTAAATTATATTACTTAAGAGGATTAAGTGGTAAAGCAGCAAGAATTAAAGAAATAAGAAAATAATTATATGAACCTAGCGAAAGCTAGGTTTTTCTATATCTATTAACATCTTTAAAAAATAAGATATGGTTATAATATGATTAAAAATAGCCTATGTTGGCAACACATTGGCAACACTTATTAATATTCAAATAAGTCAATTACATTAATTAAATCAGAAGCACTGTATATAGTGTATACATTATCAGTAATATCATTTCCTTTATGACCTACAATTCTTTTTAATTTTGAGTCACTAACTTCTAGGGATTTCATTTTTGAAATAAATGTATGTCTTGTTGAATGTATATTCATCTTTAAATTCATTTTTTCCATAAAATCATAAAAATAATATCTAAAATTAGCAGAACTTATTTTATTATAAAACCCATTTTGATTATACTTGCCAAAAACAATTTCTGAAGAAGATATTTTTGATTTTTTCAAATATTTCTCTATAATAGGACTTATTCTTTTATGAATAGGTACAACTCTATTTTTACCGGCTTGAGTTTTTTTACCAGCTATTAGATACCTATTTTCTATATATACATTTTCTCTTTTCATTTCAAGTAATTCTGAAATTCTTAATCCAGAATATAAAAGGCAAATAAGGATGTCCGCTACAAAATTATTTTTATTAGTTAATTTCCAAATATTATTTATTATGTCAACATTATAAATGGTTCTATCAATTGTTTTAGTAACTTTACTTGATGCTTTTAAATGTGAAGATATATTTTTGTTGATAATATCTAATTTTATTGATTCTTCAAATATCCAATTCCAAACCACCAAAGAACTTAAACTTTTAGCTTTAACTTGTTTTGATAATATTTTTTGTATATCATCATATTTAACTTCTCTAATTTCCTTATCAAATAAACATTCAAAATCATTAAAGGAATTAATGTATCTTTTGTATGTTTGTTTAGAAACTGAATTTTCTTTTTCTTTTTTGAATCTTTCAAATAATACACTAACTTTAAAGAATTTGGCATCTTCAATATTTAAAGGAGATGAATTATATTCAATTAAAGCATTATAGGCATCTCTATATGTTTTATAATATCCTAAAATTAATCTTTTTTGTTTTCCATCATTTTCTAATGGCAATGAAATTCTGACCATGTATTTTCTTCTTCTGTTTCCGTTTAATTTGCTTATAGACCCAAAACTATTTGGTAATTTTAATTTTGACATGTGCTTTTCTCTTTCTTTTTGTATGCTTTTTTATACAAAAAAAGACAAAATTATAGAATTTATCTAAATTTTGTCTTGTAATTAATGTTGTTGATTTTTTCTTTGAAATTAAGTATTTCATTAGATTGATTGTAATTTTCATAATTTTCTTTTTCAATTTAGAATTAAGAATTAAAAGATATTTATTTTCTCCTTGTATTAAAATACCATATTCTAAATTTTGAAAATTAGAATAAATGATTTCATATTTTTTTGAATTTTCTTTCATTATTCCTCCTAAAAATTTTATTTATCTTTATTTTTTAAAGATTTAATAAAACTTTCTATCATAATATTCTTTAATGTTTCTTTATCATCTGAACTAATATTTAATGAATCAAAATAAAGTTTATTTGTATTAAGCCAATTATCTAAATCTTTTTTTTCAGCTATGGTAAAAGGGTAATTTATGAATAAATTTGAAATGGGTACATCATATCCATCTAACCACTGAGGGTCAATATTAAGACATTTAGCAATTTTTACTATATTTTCATATTTGGCAGCATTTCTACCCTTTAAATAATTAAAAATTGTTGCTGGTGAAAGATTAGTTTGGAGTGCTAACATTCTTTGACTCATTTTTTTTATTTTAAGTGCTTCTTTTAAACGGAAGTTAAAATTTGATTTTTTTTCATAATATTTATCTCTCTTTTGATAAATTTTACTATATTCATAGAATAAAAATCTATTTTTTTAGAAATTGATGGTTTAATAAAAAAGGAGAAGTAAAATTGTCGTAGACAATTACTTCTCGAATATGTAATTAGATTATAATTGTTTTTTGATAAAAAATCAAGTGTTTTAATGAAAATATTGTATAGATAGAAAGAGAAAATTGAAAAAAAGAGAAAGAGAACAATTACAAAAAGAAATAAAAGAAGCAGAAGAGAAGGTTAAAAATATCAAACTAGGAGAAAGTTTTGTTGGTTCTGTTAATGGGAATAGATAAACAGTTATTAATTTAATTAGCAGATTAAATTTTAAAGTATTCAGGCAGTTTTTAAATCTGTTATGAATACTTTTTTATTTAGAAAGGAGAAAATAATATGGCAATTTTTAGACTTAGATATAAATGTGGAAAAAAAGCACTAGCACATTTAAGTTATATCAATGGAGAAGATAAATATATTTCTAAAAAAGAACATGTAGAATTTGTTGAAACTAAAAATTTACCAGAAAATTTTAAAGACATAAATGAATTTTGGACTTTTGCAACCTTGTATGAAAGAAGTAATGCAAATTTATATAGAGAATTTGAAATTACATTACCAAAAGAATTTTCAAAAGAAAAAAATAAAGAGATATTAGATAGATTTTTAGAAAAAACTTTTGGAGATAAATTTGTATACAATTATGCCATGCATAATCCTAATGAAGATCAACCACATGCACATGTTATGTTTTGTGAAAGAGAGCTTGATGGAATTTTAAGAAACAAAAGTAATTTTTTTAAAAGACATAATCCTAAAAATCCTGAAAAAGGTGGTGCAAGAAAAGAAAGAAAACTACACGATAAAAAATATTTATTAGATTTAAGAAAAAATTGGGAGATATATCTAAATAAATATTTAGAAGCATCAGGACTTGAAAAAGTTTCAAGTGATACATTAAAAAAACAAAGAGAGGAAGCAATAGAGAAAGGAGAAATATTAAAAGCAGAAAAATTAGATAGAGAAGCAATACATATAAATAAAAAAATAAAACAAAATAGAATTAATAAAGAAGATATTGATGCATATGATTTATATGAAAGAATAAAAATGCATGAATATATGAAAGAAAAAAAGATTAGAGAAAAAATTGATTTATTGTATAAAATGAAATTTATAAAAAAGAAATATGAAGATAAGAAAAAAGAATTTAGCAATTATAGTTTTGAAAAAATATTAGAAGAAAAAGAAAAAGTAGAATATGATATTTTTAAACTATCAAAAAAAAAGAGTGAAAGAAGTTTAGAAAATGAAGCAATTAATATTTTGACAAAAGGAGAAAGTAATAAATATAAAAATGAAAAAAATCATTTATTTAAAATGATAAAAAAAGATAGAGAAAATAAATCAAAATATAAAAAGAAAATAAATGAAATAAATAAAACATTAGAAGAGTTTAAAGAAAAAAATAAAGATGAAATAATAGATAAAAAATTAGAATTAAAAGCAAAATATATGAAGCCATTTAAATTTAAAATGATTGAAAAAGAAATTGTTGGTAAAATTTTTATTAAGACGCTAAAGAAAAATTACATTAACGAACCAGACAAAATTAATTTGTATAAAGCATATATCGAGAGAAAAGATTTAAGAGATGAAAAATTAAATGAAATAAAAAAAGTTGAAGAAAATAAGAATAAAATAATAAATTATGTTGAAAAAAAAGATTATTCTTCAGCTAAGATAATTCAAAATGTAAATAAAGAGTTATATAAAAATATAAATTCAATTGATAGAATAAATAAAAAATTTAACAGAGATATTAAATCACAAAAACAAATTTTAAAACATGGAGAATTTATTTTAGATGAATATAAAAATATTTTAAGTTATGAAGAAATGGAAATTGAAAGAGAATAAAATTGCAAAAAAAATTGGAAAAAGGAAAACTTTTTTCTTTTTTTTTGAGAAAAAATCGTGATTTTTTTAAACATGCCATGGTATAAGATTTATACCATGCACGCTTAGGCGTTTCTCCAAAAATTTAACAATTTTTGAAGAAACACGACACGTGGTTTTTGAAAAAAACACTGGGCATAAAGCCTAAAAAAAATCAAAAATGATTTTGGAGAAAATAAAAAAATGAAAAAAATATTTCTAATATATTTGTAAATTTTAAATTTATATGGTATAATTCTCCTGTAAATATGAATGAAAAATTTATGAGTTTTTGATTTAATTTTTTAAATCTGTAAGTTTCTCATGTTAGACTGCGAGCTAACAATTTTAAAAAACCAATTTTGAAAATACAATATAAATATTTTAAATTATGAATTACTGATTTAATCTGCGAATTAAATTCTTAAGGTATTCATGCTAGTCTGCGAGCTAGTATGGATACCTTTTTCTTTTTTTTCAGTATTAAATAATTTAAAAAAGAAGAGGTGGTATAAATGTAATATTTAAAATTGATAAAATAAAAAAAGAAAAATATAAGAAAGGAAATATTATGGAAAAGTTTATTAAAAAAATTGAAACAAAGTATCTTATTTTATTAGGAGTTTTATTTTTATCAACTTTAGCTTTAGCTGACACAAATAAAGTTTCTGTTGTTGGATTTGATAAAGCAGCAACATATTTTGTTAGTGTTTTTGGATTTGTAAAATTTTTAGGATATATTTCAGCATCTATATATTTCATTTTTAAGTTGTTAGAATTTATAACTAGCCAACAATGGGATCAATTACTTAAATCATTTTTGATTTTTGCTGTAATTGTTGGAGCTATATATGGAATAAGTTCAATTGTAAAAATTCTTGGTGGAACAACAGTAAATGAAAATGTAAAAAAAATAAAAATTGTTGAATTAGAAAAAATAAAATTTTTAGGTGAAGATAATGAAAGAAAATAAAATAAGTAAAATGAGAAAAAATTTTATTGTTGATGAAAGTAAGACTTCAAGAAATAGAGAAAAAATAGGAATAGGTATAGAAAGATATATTAATATTTCTGAATCACTTAATACATGGAAGAAAGCATTTATTGGAATGAGTATTTTATCTTTAATGTTAGGTGGAGTTTCAACTTTTCTATTTATCAGTAAAACAGAAACTAAAAGTTATTTAATAAAAGTAAATGAAAATAATGAATTAGTTGGAGCAGAAAAATTAACAAATCAAATTTCTAATATTGGTAATAGAGAGATAGAATACTTTATGAAAAAATTTATTAAAGATACAAGAACTATTACTCTTGATAAAAAAGTATTTGATAAAACAATAAAAGAAGCAAATTATTTTTTAAATAAAGAAACACAATCAAAATTAGGTTCTATTTTAGGAAGTGAAAATATTAATTCATTTTTTGAAAATAAAAAAACAAGAGAAGTAGAAATTTTATCTTTTGTTGCAATTCCAGAAGTTGAAAAAACATATCAGATTAGATGGAGAGAAAAATATTATGGAACTAGTGGAGAATTAGAAAAAAGAAAAAATCTAAATGCTATTGTAAAAATTAGAAACTTTTCTCCTAACTCAGAACAAATAATGTTGAATCCTTTTGGAATAATAGTAGTTGATTTTAATATGCAGGTGGAAAATTAAGATGGGATATGAAGAATATTGTTTATGGAAAAGAAAAAATATTTTAAAGATTATAAACAATGAAATAGATGTATTTGTTTATGATGTAGAAAAGAATATAGATGAAATTAATAAATTTTTACAAAAAGAAAAAACAATAGATGAACTTAGAGAGTATGAAAATCGTTTAGAAAAAGAAGAGAAAAAAATTTTTTATCAGGAAGAAAATATTATTAATCAATTTTCTGAATTTATTAAAGAATTAAAAGAAGATACAAAAGATGAATATGAAGCTATAAAAAAAGAATTAAAAGAATTCTTTGATAGCAATCCTGAATATTCAGATTTAGAGTTTAATGAAGAAGTTATACAACAAATTATATTTGAAGAAAAAGTTTTAGAAAATAAAACAGAAAATATTGTAGATATATATCAAATTCCTATTAACTATAGAGGAAAAATATTTGAGATTGATTATGAAAAGAAAGAAATTAGAAAAATTTCTTAAAGAAAAGGAGAGTAACGGATGAAGAAAAATAAAAATTTTGGAGTATTTTTATTATTATTAACTGCAATTTCATATTCAAGTGATGCTAGTAAAAATATAAATAAATTAAAAAAGAAGTAAAAAAATATGAACAAAATATTTCTAAAATTCATAATGTAGAAAATTTAAATGATGATGAAATGCAAAATATGTTAAAAAATCAATTGTCTATAATATCAGGTAAATCTGATGCTGTATATAATGTATCAACTGAATTTAACTATTTTAAATCTTCAATATATCAAGTATACACTAAACCGAATTTTACAACAGTTTTAAAATTAAATGCTGATGAGAATTTAGTTTATGTTGGTGGTGGAGATACAGAAAACTGGCAAATAGATGAAACAAGTGGTGGTTCTGATTCTTCAACTTTCCTATTTGTTAAACCATTATTTAAAGGTTTAAAAACTAACCTAAATATTATTACAGATAAAAGGTCATACTTTATATCCCTAGAATCTACAGAAAGAGAATTTAATCCATATATTCAATGGAAATACCCATATGAAAATAATATGTCTCATTTTAAAAAATCAGGATTAAAAGAAAAAAATCAAGAAATTACTTTAGGTAAGAGTGAAGACATAAGTTTTGGATTTAAATATAATAAAAATAATAAATTAGCACCAGAGCAAGTATTTACTGATAAAGAAAAAACAATCCTAATCCTTAATGATAAATTACAAGAAGCACCAGTAGTATATGTTTATGGAGAAGATAATGTATTAAATTTAGTAAATTATAGAATGATAGGAAATAAAATTATTATTGATAAAGTAGTAAATAAATTTCAATTAGTTTTAGGAAATGAAAAATTAGATATAACTAGATAATAGAAAGGGGGAAATATATGAAGGAAAAGAATATAGCTATTTCTGTCTTAGAGCGAATGAATTATCATTTAGATATATTAAATAATCAAATGTATAATGTCAGTGATGAAGAAATTTCTGAAGTTAAAGCAAATCTAATATTAGATACAGAAGAATTAGTTGATAATATAAAGAAAATGGAAGAAATTGTTAATAAGGTTAATCAAAACAATGAAAATAAGACTTTAGAAAAAGAAAATATAAAAGAAGAGATAATTAGAGAAGAAAAAACAAACTCATTAAAAAACTTAAAAATCTTATTTAGCATAATTATTATACTAATATTTTCAGTTGTAGGTATAACGATTTATAAAAATGTACCTAAAATTGAAGAAGTGGAAGAAATAGAAATAGCTGATCCAAATAGCTTTAGAATAACTGAAAATGATACAATAGATGAAGATAAACCTTTTGAAAAAATAGAAGATATTGAAGATACTAATTTTGAAAAAATTATTGAAGATACTATTAAAGATAAAGATAAAAAACATGAAGAAGTTAATCTTGAAAAAAATATAAGTGAAGCTGAAGTAAGTAATTTAGATGAAAATAGAGTTGAAAAAGACCATGAAGAGCTTGATAGAGCTATAGCAGAACTTGAAAATAGATCGCATGTTAATGAAGTATTGTGCAAGAAAAACTCAGTGGAGGGATTAAGCTTTATAAGAAAAAGTAAGGAAAATGACGATAAGAAAAGAGAAATAACTAGAAATAGATATAAGCTTAATGAAGAAGTAGAAAATAAGGTTGAAAATATAATTGATAGAAAAAATAAGATAGCTTCTTCATTTAACGATTATTTAGTACAACAAGGTTCGGTAATACCTGCAATATTTTTAACAGAAGTTAATACAGATTTACCTGGTAGTGTTTTAGCACAAGTTAGAGAAAATGTCTATGATAGTAGAACTGGAAATTACTTATTAATTCCTAAGGGTTCAAAACTTTATGGTAGATATGAAAGTAATGTATCTAAAGGTCAGACTAGAGTTTTCATGGTATGGGATAAATTATCATTACCTAATGGGAAATATATAGAATTATCAGAATTTCATGCTGGAGATAATTTAGGTAATTCAGGAGTTAGTGATAAAACTAATAATCATACATGGTCTTTAATAGGAAATGCAGTACTTTCAAGTGTTTTAAATTTTACAGATACTTTAGCAAGTGGAGTTAGTTTTAATTTAGGTGGTTTAAAAATTGGATTAAATGGACAATCTAAAGATGGGAAAGATACATCTCCATTTAAAGAAGTTACATCACATTTAGTAAAAAAAGAAGTATAAAGACAACCAACTATAACAATAAGAAGAGGATATAAATTTAATATTATAGTTAATGGAGATATGGAACTTGAAAAATATAAATATTAAAAAATGAGGAAACTATGTTAAGTGATATTAAAAAATTAAAATGGAAAAATATGAAAAGTGTTGAAAAAAGATTTGTTATTGGAACAATTTCTATAATTATTTTAACACATATATTAATTCTTTTTTTCTATTTATCAAATTATGCAAGGATATTAAATTATCCAGAATATTTTAGTAAATATATATTATTAGAAATAGATAAAATAAAAATATATTACCCTAATAAATTTATGTATTTGGCTTTAAGTAAAACTCCTAATGCTGCA
Source organism: Streptobacillus notomytis (assembly GCA_001612575.1). GTDB lineage: Bacteria > Fusobacteriota > Fusobacteriia > Fusobacteriales > Leptotrichiaceae > Streptobacillus > Streptobacillus notomytis. Next base: position 11,417 of record LJRV01000318.1, on the reverse strand, counting down.
AGATGGGCAAAATATGAATATTTAGCATTACAAGTTTTAATATTTATTCCATATATAATACTATGTTTCCCTATAAAATGGATACCTAAGGATACATCTCATGGTTCAGCAAGATGGGCAACATTTGATGATTTAGGATTAAGTGGATTTTTAACTCCGAGAATATCAGCAAAAGCTTTTGAATTAAATCTATTAGAAGATAGTGGAGTTGTTTTAGGAGAAGTTGATAGAAGATTAATAAGAGATAATGGTAAAACACATATTTTATTATCTGCTCCAACGAGGACAGGAAAAGGAGTTTCAGTAATTATTCCAACACTTGTAGATAGCTGGAAAGATTCTGTATTTGTATTAGATATTAAAGGAGAAAATTATCAGATGACTGCTGGGTGGAGACAAAAAGAATTTAATAATACAATTTTTAAATTTTCTCCATTATCTATAGATTCTTGTTCATTTAATCCTATGAAAGAAGTAAGGTATCTAACTCCAGATGAAATAGATGATGCAAAAACTATTGCTCAAATAATAGTAATTGACGAGGGTTCATCTGATCCATTCTGGGGACTAGCTGGAAGTGATTTAGCAACTACATTAATTCTATATGAGCTATATAAAGGTAAGGGAGAAGCTAATTTATCAAATGTTGTTAAATTTATTACTGATCCTACAGGACCTTTAGAGCTTAGACTAAAAAAATTAATTAATAAACCAATATTTGATCCTGATAGAGATGAAGAGATTTTAGAAAAATTGTTATCTATATATAATGCAAAAGATGACCAAGAAAAAATAAAAAAAGGAATACATCCTTTTATAGATAGAGGTATTGCAGATGCTTTAGGTAAGGGAGAAAAAACATTACAAAGTATTGTAGCAACAGCCAAATCTAAACTATCAATATTTGAATCACCTAATGTTGAAAAAAATACATCGACTAGTGATTTTAGGATACTAGATTTAATGGCAGCTGATAAACCTATTTCTTTATACATAGTAGTTCCACCAGGACAAATACAACTTTTAGCACCACTTTTAAGAATACTAATTATACAATGTGTACAATTATTAACTCCAGAAATGGATTATTCAGGAAATTCAAATAAAATTAAGTTTAAGCATAGATTATTAATGCTACTTGATGAGTTTCCTGCTATAGGTAAAATGGAAATATTAGAAAAGGCTATAGGATTTGTGGCAGGTTATGGAATGAAGATGATGCTTGTTGTTCAATCTTTAGATCAATTAAATAAAATATATAGTGAAAATAACATGTTTATGGGTAACTGTCAAACTCAAGTATTCTATACTGCAAATGATAATAAAACGGCAGAATATATATCAAAAACAATAGGGCAAGAAACGGTTATTAGTAAAAGTGTATCAAGTGATGGTGGTGGATTTTTTAGTAAGAAAAATGTATCTGTATCAAAATCAGGTAGAGATTTAATTAGACCAGATGAGATGAGAAGATTCCCTTTAGATAAAATTTTATTATTAGTCGGTGGAAAACCACCAATTAAATCAAATAAGGTTCTATTTTTTAAAGATAAAAGATTTAAAGATAAAGTTAAATTACCGATTAATCCAACTCCAGCAATGCAAAGGGAAATAGAATTGCAGAAAGGAAGTGAAAAATGAAAAGGAATAATAAGATAAAAATGTTGCAACAAAGACTTGAAAAAACTTTAGAAAATGAGGAAGAAAAATTTATTGAAGCAGTTAAAAAAGTTTTAAAGAAATATCCAGTTTATATTTTTTGTTCTGCAACTGATGTAGAAAAAATATTTAAAGATATTTTTGAAAATAAAGATAAGAATCCAATTATTATAGAACTATTATATGAAGAAAGAAAAAATAAGAAGAATATAAAAGAAAAAATAGAAGAAAATGTTAATGAAGTCACAGAAGATACAAATAATCTTGGATAAAAGGTGTAAGAATGACAGATTTAGAATTAAATAGAGAATTAGAAAATGAAAGAAAAATTAATTTTTTAAAAGAAAATTTAGTAGGGATAGAAAGATGGTTAAGTGATGAAAAAATTAGTGAAATATCTTTAAATCAAGATGGAAAAATATATTTAGATATTAAGGGTAAAGGAAGAATTGATAGTGGAGAAAGATTATCTAAAGTAGATGGAGAAAATATTATTAAATTAGTTGCTGCATTTAGTGGGAAACAAATAACTGAAGAAACACCTATTATATCTGCATCTCTTCCTGATGGTTCAAGATTTGAAGGTTTAATGCACCAAGTAACCAATTTTTCTCCTGTATTTTCAATTAGAAAGCATACAACAGAAGTAATACCACTTGAAAAATTTGTTGAGACAAATTTTATGACTAATGAGCAAAAAGAATATATAGAACAAGCTATTATTGATAAAAAAAATATATTAGTTGTTGGTGGAACATCAAGCGGTAAAACTACTTTTTTAAATGCTTGTTTAGATAAATTAAAAGATAGTGAAGATAGAATAAGTGTTATAGAAGAGGTAAGAGAGTTAAAGTGTGAAGCTAAAAATATTAATTTTTTTACATCAACTGAAACAGTAAGCTATAGGGATATATTAAGGTCAAATATGAGATTAAATCCTGATAGGATAATATTAGGAGAATTAAGAACAGGTGGAGAAACAATTGAGTTATTAAAAGCATGGAACTCTGGACATTCTGGTGGACTTGCAACTATACATGCTAATAGTACTTTAGTAGGATTAAAAAAAGTAGAACAATATATTGATGAAGTAACAGTTAAATCTCAACATTATTTAATAGTTGAAGCAATAAATGTAGTTGTAAATATAGTAAGAGTAGGCTCAAAAAGATATATAAGAGAAATAGCTGAAGTAATGTCTTATGATAAAGAAAATGACACATACATTTTAAATAAAAAATAAGAAAGAGAATTAGTTGAAGATATAGCAAAAGAAAATAGAGAATTAAAAAATTCAATAAAGAAATATAATTAAACATACTCACTATATGTTGAATATAGAGTGAGTTAGAACAATGAAAATACATATAAATTTAAAAATTTAGTCTTGAATTTTAATAGATTTAACGGTATAATATTAATGAGAAATGAGCTCAGGGGATGCGAGAAATCCTTGTCCAGCCTAATGGGTCAGAAATTTTAGGGGCAGCGAAGCTCGTTACCGTTTTGATTTATCGGTAGACCTCTAGCATAGGTGGGGTGTAAACCAAGAATATGTGAAAAATCACGAAAAGACTAGATTTATTCTAGTCTTTTTCTATTTTAAGGAGATTTTATGAAAAAAACATATAAAGTGCAAGAAATTTTAAATAAGATGAAAAAATTAAATAATATTGAATTTAAGATAAAAGGAGAAACTAAAGAATTTGATATTGATTTTAGTCAAAAAAATATCCCTCATTTATTAGGACTTCAATATATTAATGAAAAAAATAATGAAATGAAGGGAAGAACATTATTAAGAAATGTTATATCTAATAATTATTCTGATGAAGAAATATTAAATAAAGTTGAAAAAAATCATGGAGAAAAACAAATGCAAAATGTCAAAAATAGAATTGATACTTTTGAAGCATTTATGAATAACTTAGAAAAAGGATTTATTGTAGAAAAAACTTTAGATACAAAAATGAATGTCAATTATTTAATAATTCAATCTAAGAAAAATGAATATTATCATTTAGGGATTTATTCAGATGAAAATTGTGATTTTATTTTAAATTTTGATGAATTGTCTGAAAAAGAAAAAGATATTATTAAAACATATTTTGTGGAAGATAATATAGAATATTTTGATAAATCTAACATAATTGAAGAAATACAAAGCATTAGTAAATATAGAGATGATAAAGGAGACTACATTCCATTCTCTTTTGATGAAGATAAAAATATAGCTTTACTAGAAGAATATGAAAGAAATAAGGATTTTAATTATAGAGAATTTTTAAAAGAATTTGAAAATAATAAAGAAAATATATGGAATGTTAATAAAGATGAAAAAGATGTATATTTTGAAAGGTAATTTTCACTATATATTAAATATATAGTGAATAAAACATAGTGAATACTAGGTTAGGAGAAAGTGAATGAAAAAAATATTTGGAACTATTTTATTAATTAGTCTATCATTTTCAAGCGAACTTAATTTTAAAAATAGAAATAATAATCTAAAACCTAAAAAAATTCTGATAACAAAAAATAAAGATAAAGAAAATAATGATAAGAAAATTCTTATTTTAAAAAAAGCAAAAAAATTAATGGGTAAAAAATATGTATGGGGAGCAAAGGTTGGAGATTATGATAATTTTGATTGTTCTTCTTTTGTAAAAACTCTATATAAAGAAGTAGAAATAAATTTACCTAGAGTAAGTAAAGATCAATCAAAAATAGGAAATAAGATACCATTAGATGAATTAGAAATAGGAGATTTAATATTTTTTCATACATTAGGAAATTATGTTTCTCATGTAGGAATATATATTGGTAATAATGAATTTATTCATGCTTCAAGTAAAGCAAATAAAACTATAGTGAGTAAATTAAGTGGTTACTATAGACAAAAAGCAGTATTTGGAACGAGGTTAGGAATTTGAATACAAGTAGAAGTGATATTAATTTAAAAGACTTATTAGAGTTTTTAGGAGAAGATGTAATTCCACATGGTAGAAATTCATTTAAATTAAGAGAACATGATTCATTAATTATTACAAATAATAGATTTTATTGGAACTCAAGATCAATTGGTGGAAATTATTTTACTTTATTAAAAGAGTTGTATGGATTAAGTAATAAAAATATATGGAATGTAACTCAAAACTTTTTAGATGCTGTAGAATATGGAGATTATGCTCCTTCAGTTGATGTAAAAAGAGAAGAAAAAAATAAAATTAATTATAAGGTTAAGATGAAATGCTCATTAGATAAAATAAAAGATTATTTATGTAATAAAAGAGGGATTGATGAAAAATTTGTTGAAGCCCTATATCATAATGACCTTCTTTATATGACTTATAAAAATAATATTGTATTTTCTATAAAAGATGATAATGGAAATTATCTTGGAGAAGAAGTTATTGGAACTGGAGATATTAAATTTAAAAGTAATACTACAGAGTGTAATGGATTTAATTTAACTAGAAGAGATATTAAAGAAAATCCTATTATTAAAAACTTATATGTATTTGAAAGTACAATTGATATGCTTTCATATCTACAGACATTTCAAATGGAAATAAATGATAAATGGAAAGATGAGAATGTAAGGTTTTTAACATTGTCAGGACTGAGAGAAGATATTTTTAAACAATATATTGAAAATATAGAAAATGTATATGTATGTGTTGATAATGATGTTGCAGGAGAAAATTTTTATGAAAAGGTTAAGGAAAAATATGAGGGTATAAATTTTTATAGAGAAAAATCGTTAAAAAAAGATTGGAATGAAGACTTGTTAATAAATCGTAATAAATGGTATGAAAATGATAATAAAAATATTGAAATAGAAAGATAATATTCACTATATATTCAATATATAGTGAATGAAAGGTAGTAAAAATGAATGTTAGAGATGTTATTGATATAAATATTAGAGAAGATAATGGAGATAATATTATTGATTTAAATACAGAAGATGTTAAGAATCAGATTATCTATATGATTTAGGATTAGCTTCAACCTTTGAAGAAGCTAAAAAAATAAAAAGTAATATGTATGATATAACTAGTGATTGTTATGACAATGAATATTTAGTATATACAAAAAATGAATTGATTTTAGTTAGAGAAAATAGCTATATTAAATACTCTAAAACTCAAAATGAATGGAAAGAACTTGAATCATTAAATATGAATACAGAATTATTTGACAATTTAAGAGAAATAGGAGAAGAAATAATAAATAATCTTCATTTTGAGGATAGAATACATAATAAAGAAAAAGATTTAGAAAGGTAGAGGTTATGGAAAAAGAAAAAATTGAAGTTATTGATTTAGTAGAAATGGCTTTTGAAGAAGAAGTTAAAATTCCTGTAGAAGAAATAGTAGGTGTAGATAATGAATAAAAAGAAAGATATTCACGAAATTTTAAAAGAAAGTAGATTAGAAATATTAGATGAAATAGTAAAAGCAATTGATAAAGATCCCTTAAATTGGTCAAAAAGTTGGAATCCTAGTATGGTAGCCCCTTTTAATCCTATAACAAAAAATTATTATTCTGGAGGTAATGTTTTAAAAGCTGCTATTACATGTAAAGAATTAGAAAGTAAAGATCCGAGATGGCTTACATTTTTACAAATAAAAGAAGCAGGATTAAAACTTAAAAAAGGAGCTTCTTCAATACAGATGGAGTACTGATCATTTCCAAAAGAGAAGCTAACAGATGATAAATTAAAAGAATTAAGTGAAAAAGAAATAAAAAGAATAGAGAATAAAATAGCATTAAGAGTTAAAAAAGGTTGGGAATTTGAAGATGGTTTTGGTAATAAGATAGCTACTCCTATAGATAGAAATCATAAAGATTTTAATTTAGTAGCAAAATATGTTGAAAATACTCCTTTACCAGGATATTTTAATGTATTTAATGCAAAAGATATAGAGGGATTAGAAGAATTTAAATATCCAGGAGTTGAAAAAAGTGATTTATGGGATATAGCAGATGATCTTATAGCAAGTTGTCCTGTTAAGGTTATAGAAGCAGCACAAGATAAAGTCTTTTCTTCATCTAATTTAGTAACAAAAAAAATTGTATTGCCACCAAGGGAAACATTTAAAAATTCACAAGATTTTTTAGCAGCCTTACTTCATGAGATGGGACATGAAACAGGTAATGAAAATCTGAAAAGAGATAAAGGGGTTAAGGGGAGTTTAGATTATGCTAAAGAAGAACTAGTTGCAGAATTTACAAGCATTATGGTTCAAGGAAGATTAGGGATTAAGTTAGGAGAAAATAGTAAAAATAATCATACAGCATATTTACAAAATTGGATTAAAGTAATAAAAGATAGAACACATGAGGATAATTATAAGCCAGAAAATGAATTGTTTAAAGCATTATCTGAAGCAAGTAAATCAGCAAATTTAATTATGGAAAGATATAAGGAAAAAAGAAAAGAATTAGGAAAAGATTATGTAGATATTCTTGAAATAAATGTGAGTAAAGAAAAAGATAAGGATTTTGAAAGATAATTTTCACTCTATATTAAACATAGAGTGAATGAAAGGTAGTAAAAATGAAGTTAATCATAGCTGAAAAAGTAAGTTTAGGAAGAAATATAGCTGATGCTATAGGAGTTATTAAAAAAAAATGATGGATATATTGAATGTAAAAATGATTTTATAGTAACAAATTGTATAGGTCATTTATTAGAGTTAAAACAACCTAGAATGTATGAAGAAAATTCAGGTAAAAATTGGAGAGAATATAATTTACCTTTTATACCAGGTAATTTTGTATATGAAGTTAAAGATGATGCAGGAGTAAAGAAACAGTTAAATATTGTTAAGGACTTAATGAAAAAAGCAGATTTAATAATAAATTGTGGAGATGCTGATAGAGAGGGTCAAATAATAGTAGATAATTTATTAAAATTTAATGTTAATAAAGCACCAGTTAAAAGATTATGGCTACCAGAACAAACAGAAGAAACAATTAGAAAAGAATTAAATAACTTAAAAGATAATAGTGATTACTATAACTTACAACAAGAGGGATATGCTAGAGCATATGGACTATCTTTTAGGACATAATTTAACAATAATGTTTACTAATTTATCTGGTAAAATGTTAAATGCTGGTAGAGTTTTAGTTCCTATCGTTAAATATATTTATGATAGGGATAAAGAAATTAAAAATTTTATTGTTGAAAAATATTATAGTGTAGAAAATGAAAACATAGTAAAGCTTATTTCAAGCAATAAATTTAAAACTATTGAAGAAGCAAAAATTTATTCTAATAAATTAAATAGTAAAAAGGCTAAAGTAATAGGTATTGATAGTAAAGAAGTTAAAAAACAACCTAAAAAACTATTTTCTTTATCAACTCTGCAAAGTGAATTAAGTAAGAAATATAAGATAAATTTTGCAAATAGTTTAAAGATAATACAAGAACTATATGAAAAGGGATATTTGACATACCCTAGAACTAATACAGAATATCTATCAGAAAATGAAAAAGGGAAAGTAAAGGATATTCTAGGTGTATTAAATAATGAAGAATTAGAGTTTAAAGACAGTAAAAAGGTATTTGATGATACAAAGATTGAATCTCATAGTGCAATAACTATTACTACAAAAATACCAGGAGAATTATCTGTAGAACAAGATAAAGTATATAAGATGGTATATAATAGATTTTTATCTAATTTTGTTAAAGAAGATTGTATTGTATCTGAAACTACAATGATTATTAAAGTAGATGAAGAAGAATTTAAATTAAAAGGGTCAGTTATAAAGCAATTAGGTTTTATGAAATATGAACCTAAAGAGTATAAAGATAAATTACCTGGTTTAAATTTAAATGATGAATTTGATGTTGAATTTAGAAGTGTAGAAAAAGAAACAACACCACCATCTAAAGTAAATGAAAGTGAGCTATCTAAATTCTTAAAAAATCCATTTAAAAAGGAAAAGAATGCTACTGAAGAAGAAATATACAAAGATATATTAGAGGGTATAGAAATAGGAACAGAAGCAACAAGAACTGGTATTATTGATAAATGTATTAGAATAGGTTATTTAACATTGGATAAGGGGGTATTTGATATAACTGAATATGGAATATTTTTTATTGATAGATTAATTGAGTATAACATTAATTTATTTAAAGAAAAATCAGTTGAATTTTCAAAGTTACAGAAGAAAGTGTATAAAAATGAAATTAATCTTGAAGAAGTGATAGAAAGAGTAAGAGAGGAATTAAGAGCTATAGTTGAAAGAACTAAACATATAGAAATGCCTGGTGTAGAAAGATTTAGTAGAGAAATTAAAGGAGTAGTTGAAATTAATACTAAAAATGGTAAATGTTATAAAGGGTTATTTAATAATGAAGAAATATGGTTATATCTTAATATGAAATATTTTGATAACAATCTAAAAATAACAAAAAGTATTGCAGAAAAATTATGTAGAGTTTGAGTTAGATTACAAGGGTAAAAAATATATGCAGAAATTAAAAATAGAAAAAAATGAGAGATATATTAATTTTGTAAAGTAAAAACTAGCTTTATTTCACTCTATGTTTAATATAGAGTGAGAGAAAAACAAGGGACTATTGCCGTAGTCCCTTGTTAATTATAAATTTAATATGCTATTACTGGAAATAATAAGTAAAGCAGTATTAAAAATATAATGAACTTATACCTGAATGACATATCCTCACCTCCTTTCAGGGCATGGACTTGTATATTATATCACAAAAAAAAGAGAGGCGGCAACCTCTCTTTTATATGTCATTCAAGTATTTTTAAATTACATTTGTATTATACATCAAATTTAAAAAAAATGCAAACTTTTAGAAATAAAATTGAATTAAGTTTAAAATAAGATATGGTTATGTTGGTAACAAGTTGGCAACAAATTTTATAAATAGTATACTAATTATTATGTTACTGTAAAAAAACTTTTAGAATTAAAGAAATTAGAAAATAATAATATGAACCTAGCAAAGCTAGGTTTTTTCTTTATTAAAAATTATTATAGTTTAGTAATTTAGTCTCAAATTATTGATGCAATATAAGTTAAGGGGTATAAAATATACAAGAGAATATATATAATACTAGATGGTTCTAAATATTTAACTGTTGACAAAACAGTGGGGGGGGGTATAATTAAAGAAAATATTAAATAAAAGGAGGAATATAGTAGAGTTAATTATTAATAATACTATAAAATTATGATTTGAAAAAAATAGTTGATAGATATAAACTCATTTATTTTTTAATCTTTATATTAGGAAACTTAATATTTTCACAAAATATAGATTATTACGACAAGATAATAAATCAAAGATTAAGTGTAATAACAGGAATGAAAGAGCTATATTCAAAGAAGAGTAACTTTGATATTTTAGCAAATGTAATATCAGCAGATGAGATATTAAGGCAAATACCTAAATATGAAGAAAAGAAAATAAAAGAACTACACTTATACTTTCCAGATGTAGATTATTTAGAAAAATATATAGAAGATGTTTCTAAAAAAGTCGATAACATACACATATATTTATTTAACTTTAAAACTGATGATAAATATATGAAAAATAGAGATTATATAACATATGAAATGAAAAATATTAATAAAAAGGTAGAAAAACTAAATAATGTGAAAATTTTAAAAGTTAGTTTAACTGGAAAAGATTTATCAGAAATCTTTTTAGAGAGTTTAACAGAAGAAAATGTGGATGAAAAATATTTTAATAAATATATAAAAATTGAGAAATAAATTAAAAATGAATGAAGAAAAAGGAACAAAAAAGGGATATGAAGAATATTAAGAGTCATGAATTGAAAAAAATTTTAAAAAATAAGATAAGCATAAATGATCAGACTATAATAAGATATTTAATTTTTGGATTTATGGGATTATCATCAATGACTTATGGAGCTTGGTTAGCCATAAATGATGGTACTGGGACTGTTGGAAAAGCTAATAATAGTGGTACGGATGTAGTAAATAATGGTGAAAATAATGTAATATTGGCAAAGTATAATAGTTCGGATGGTACAAAGCATTCAGTAATAATAGGAGCTGGAGGAAAAACATATGGTAAGGGACAAGAAAATGTAGTAATAGGATTTAATGCTAAATCTGAAAAATCAGAAAGTGTAGTAATAGGTGCTAATACAAAATCTGATATAAAAAAATCTGTAATACTTGGTTCTCATGCACATGTGTATAAAGATCATTTTAATATTAATAATGGTGTTGGAGATAGTGATGAACAAGGGGTTGCAATAGGAAATGCAGTTTTCTCAACAGCACAAGCAACATCTGTAGGAAATAATACTTATGCTATAGGAAGATCATCTATAGCAATAGGTAATGATGATGTATCTTCATATGTTCAGCCTGTTACAGATTATGATTATAAAAATTATTTCAAGGAACTTTACGGTAAAATAGATATTAATGGATCAGTGTATGGATATGCAAATGGTGGTAAAGTTTCAGGTAAGGAAGGAAATCATAAATACTCACCAACACTAGCCCAAGGACATGGATCAATAGCCATAGGTTCTAGGTCTATAGCTTACGCTGATGGAGCAACAGCCTTAGGAACTCTTGCATATGCTTTAAAGAGTGGATCAACAGCAGTAGGAACACTAACAAGAGCAGAAGGAGAAGGGGCAATAGCAATAGGAAGAGAGACTAATGTATTTTCTCCAAATGCTATTGCATCAGGAAATAAGACACTAGTTTTATCA
>LJRV01000317.1 GCA_001612575.1 Streptobacillus notomytis | reverse complement strand
TGTTACAAACTTTATGTTTGCAAATGGTGTAGTTAATGTATATAAATCAAAACATTATGATTGAGATATATGAAGTTAACTTGAAATTGAAAAACACATTGANATAAAAATAAATGTAATACAAAACTCTGAAGTTTCAGCATTAATTAAAAGATTAAAGTTAGATGGGAAATCTACAGATGAAATTAGTTTCATAACTGTTGGTGTTAGAGATTTTTATACTGCTTACAAAAAAAATTTATAACAACCTCTACGATCAAATAAAGTATATAGTAAAGTTCCTGTTAGAATTAGAG
>LJRV01000316.1 GCA_001612575.1 Streptobacillus notomytis | reverse complement strand
GATTTTGAGTTAATCGAACAAAGTTTGCAGCATCTACAAAATCAGAATCTCGTGCTCAACGGGACTTTAAAAATTGTGATTAGCCGTGGTGAAGGTGATCGTGGCTATAGTTTGCCAAAGCATGCGGCAGATATTTATATCTGGTTTTATCCAAAAGCATTGGAGCAGTTCCAACCAGATTTTATTGAGTGTGGAGTTTTAAACCAGACTTTAGGTTTAACCATGCCGAGTTTAGTTGGGCTTAAATCCTTAAACCGTTTTGAGCAGGTATTGCTAAAAAAAGAAGCAGATCAACAAGGC
>LJRV01000315.1 GCA_001612575.1 Streptobacillus notomytis | reverse complement strand
GAACTAGGTCATATTATATTACATGATGACACGACTAGGCAATTGTCAAAAATCACACAAACTATAAAAGGAGAAATTGAGGCTGATTTGTCTGCTGTAATATGTGGAGAACATAGTTATAATGGAGCAGAGCATTGATTAAATAAGGACATAAATTACATTCATTGCAATGGTCTAAATGCTAGAGATTGTTGTGGTTTGAGAAGATGTAGGAGTAAATAAATATGGGATATAAGGTAATAAAAATAGTAATCATCAAAGAAATAGTTAGGGACTATAGCAAGAAGTTGGGAG
>LJRV01000314.1 GCA_001612575.1 Streptobacillus notomytis | reverse complement strand
AGCTTGATCTAAAATGCGGAGTTCATCGCTGATATCTTCTGCTTCACGGTCAGGTACTGAACCTAAGTCGGCAGGCGGATATAAAATAATAGCGCGACCTAAAGCCACCCCACCTGCACCGGAAACGCCTTGGAAGGTCTTATAGGCAGGCCCATTGCTTGGCTTACGAAATACGTCACTATTTCCAACCGCATGCGCATGTGCAATAACACCTGAGAGCTGTGCACATAAGGTGACTAAAAATGATTCGGCCGCTTCACTAAAATCTTGAGGAAGTCGATTTTGGACAACTAAAACA
>LJRV01000313.1 GCA_001612575.1 Streptobacillus notomytis | reverse complement strand
CATCCAACCAAAGCGCTCACTGCGGGTGATGCACTTAGTAAAATCCCAAAAACTCGAGGATGCAGTTTTTTCATGGCAATCATATCTAATATAAATGGAATAGCACTTGCTAGCATCGCCATAAGTAAACATGTAAAAAGAATCTTATAACTATCAAAAATATGGATAATGTGAGAGGCACCTAAAGGTGTTGCAAATAAAGCCGCTATAAACATTCCGGTCGCAACAGAGCTGCCACCACCTTGTGCAACTTTTGAGCCATAAATTACATACAGCCCCCACCCCACTGCGGCTAATAAAGCATACGTCATGCCAATAAAACTAAAGTTATTATTGGTATTGCCCAAAGGTAAAAGAAGCAAACCAATAATAGAT
>LJRV01000312.1 GCA_001612575.1 Streptobacillus notomytis | reverse complement strand
GCGACTAACTCTTGAGTTTCAGTCGTTGTATGTACACAACTGATCACCACACAGTTATGGATATACGGGTTCTTCGTCAAAGCATTTTCAACCTCGGCCGCAGAGATTCTCACACCTTTTATTTTTAAATAACCTTCCTCACGTCCCGCAAAAATAATATTTCCATCTTCCCTAAAATATCCTTGGTCACTCATGCGAAAAGCAGTTTGAGTTTCATTTTCGCTCACTTGAATTTCAACGAAATCTTTATAGTAAATTTCCCCATCAAGTAAATAACCATTAGATAAATTTAGGCCAGTCATGTACATCGTACCGACCTCGCCCATTTGGCAAGGTTTCAGATTTTCATCCAAAATAAAATACTGGTTATTTTCTAAAGCTTTTCCATACGGAATAATTTCCTGATCTTGCTTATTTATTTCATGCCATATACTCCAAATTGTGGTCTCGGTAGGCCCACCTAATGGAAATAAACGTGCGTTAGGCAATTGT
>LJRV01000311.1 GCA_001612575.1 Streptobacillus notomytis | reverse complement strand
ACTCAAAGGCCGCGTAAATTTTGCGTAAAAATCTAGTTTGAAAGCTTTTAAACTTTAAAATTGACGACCGGATAAAGCGGACTATCAACCTTTAAACTTTCACAATGCCAAAGCTCATATAAAGGGATTTTGACATCGAGTGCTAAAGGTAGTTTTTTAGAATTGAATTGCATATGGTCGAGATCACTTCCCCATGCAATCAAATCTACATCTAAAGAAATATGATGCGACGGACGAACACGTCCAGAATCTGACTCAAGTTTCTTTAAAAAAGATTCAATTTGATCACACGATAAAGTGCTTTTTAATAGACACGCTGAGTTCCAGTAATCTTCTCCAATACCA
>LJRV01000310.1 GCA_001612575.1 Streptobacillus notomytis | reverse complement strand
ATTTCATCTGCTTTAAATGATGATGCATATTCTGTAAATGATGGTCTGTTCCCTTTTTTCATTTTTCCATAAAATGAGAAATTACTAAAAACCATCACTTCAGGATTTTGATCTAGTAATAAATAATTAATTTTTCCTTCTTCATCGTTAAATAATCTATGATTAATCAATTTATTAATACAGAATTGTACTTCTTTTAAGTTATCTTCATTATAATCTACTAAACAGACTAAAAGTCCGTTTTCTATGGAATTATGTGTCCCATCTTCAAATAAATCCTTAG
>LJRV01000309.1 GCA_001612575.1 Streptobacillus notomytis | reverse complement strand
AGCTGCACACCATTCACTATCACTTTAGAGTTGTTTAACACATAGCCTAGGATTAAAAGTCGTGTCACTAGCGACTCCAATAGATATGATAGTATGATTACAAGCATCGATTAAAGATAAAAAACCTATAATAATACTGAAGTACAAAACAAAATATAACCAAAAAGGAGAAGTAACTTTAGATCCTGAATTTGTAATGCCTTTAGCAGTAGGATAAATTAAAAAAGAATGAACTGATGTACCAGTTGT
>LJRV01000308.1 GCA_001612575.1 Streptobacillus notomytis | reverse complement strand
GCCAAGATGGAAAGTGACAAACAGTTAAAGTATAAAGCAACAAATGTAAAAGCAGATTTAAAAGTAGAATATAGATGGTAGTGGAAGGGGAAATTGATGAAGAGAATATTTTTATTAATCATGATATCAAGCTTAACACTATCTAGTAGTAAGATATTTGATTTTAAGAACTCAAAGAAGGTAAAGGTTGAATTAAGTTCTAACATACATAGTGAATCATATTCATCTGATAATGAACAAATACGATATAGTAAGGACTTTAATGGATCAGTAACTTTATATGAATTTTTAAAACTATCAGGAGGAATAGGTTTAAATAAGCTTAATGATAAAGTATCATTAAATACATTAGAAACATGGTTATCATTTGGATTAAATTTTAAAGAGTTTGGTAATTCTGAATTAAAATTAGAGTATAATAAAATAAGGTTTAAGTATGAGTATAATAAAAAGATAAAAGATTTGGGTATAAATGTTAAAGGTGGATATAGTTCATTTTATGTAGATTATAATCTTGGAGTTTCAAATAGTCAAAAACAAAAAGAAAATAGATATGAGTTAGATACTAAGTTAAAGTATGATTTTGGTAAAAATTTTACATTAGTTAGTGATTTTGGTTTATGGTTATCTATGTGGCATTCAAATACAAATGGAAGATTAATTCCATACTATCTATTAATTGGTACAGGAGTGGATTACAAAAATGATTTGTTAAAAGGTGAAGATTACAAGGGTACATTAATATCTGGTATATATTCTAATTACTATAGTAAAAGAAACCAAAATATTACTGTTAATAGCAATAATATGAGTAATAGCAGTGGAGGAAGTAATGATAATGTTACTTATGCAATAGAAACTGGATATTATAATGGATTTGTAGTTGAAACATATATAGGATATGAATTTGAGAAAAAATTAGGAAATGATTCTAGTATAAGTGTTCTGGGAAAATTATCTGCTTATTTAGATAATAGATATGAAATTAAAAAAGCAGCACAAAATAATGAAGGTATTCAATATAGAATGGATGCTGAACTAACACCAAGAATAAAACTGGAGTATAAGTTTAATAATAGAATTAGTATAGACATGGAATATTTTAGTAGTATAGGATTTATAGACACTGGATATATAGGAACTAGTAATAGAATAAGAACAGGAGTGAAATATACTTGGGAAAAATAGGTTAAAATGTAAAAAAATGTTAAATGATTTAGATTATAAAAATTTTTTAAATTAACAAAAAATGTTATTATTTCTTTAAAATTCAATTTATATATGTTAAAATTAGTTTATATTAAATAAACGAAAGGTGATGAATATGAAGATTGCAATAGGAAATGATCATTCAGGTGTTGATTTTAAAAATCAATTAGTAGATTATTTATTATCAAAAGGAATTGAAGTATTAAATATAGGGACTGATAGCATAGATTCTGTAGATTATCCAGATATAGCTAAAGGAGTTTCAAAAAATATATTAGATAAAAATGCAGATTTTGGAATATTGATATGTGGAACAGGTATAGGAATATCAATAGCTGCAAATAGAATATCTGGAATTAGAGCAGCTTTGGTTACAAATGAATTATGTGCAAGATTATCAAGACAACATAATGATGCAAACATATTAGTATTAGGTGCAAGAGTTACAGGAATTGAACTTGCAAAATCGTGTATAGATGCCTTTTTAAGCTCTGATTTTGAAGGTGGTAGACATAGTGATAGGGTTTCAAAAATTGAGTGTTCTTGTGGAAATGGAGTGATAGAATAATGTCAACTATATTTAAAAAAATAATAGATAAAGAATTACCTGCTAAAATAGTATATGAAGATGACGAGTTTTTAGCTTTTGAAGATATTTTTCCCGCAGCTAAAATTCATGTACTAGTAATACCTAAAAAAGAAATTAAAAATTTAGATGATGCGACTGAAGAAGATGTAATTTTATTAGGAAAATTACAATTAACAGTAGCAAAAGTCGCAAGATTACTTGGTGTAAATGAAAGTGGATATAGGGTTGTAACTAATATTAATTTTGATGCAGGTCAAACAGTATATCATATTCATTATCATATATTGGCTGGAGAAAAACTAGGAGTAATGGCTTAATGAAAGATGTAATAGTAAGTACAGATAATAGATATTACAAATTAATTAAGAAACTAAATGATAAGAAATATAGAGATGAATCAGGTGTATTTTTAGCTGAGGGAGAAAAATTTTTAGAAGAAAAGAATAATTTTTCTAAAGTTATAGTAAAAGAAAGTAAGTATACATATTATGAAAATAAGTATAATATATCAAAATATGAAAATTTAACTGTACTTTCTGATAAATTATTTGATAGTATTACTACTCAGACTAATAGTCAAGGAATATTGTTTATATATTCTAAACATTTATCTAATTTACATGAATTATCTGGAGATTTAATTATTTTAGATGCCATACAAGATCCTGGAAATATTGGAACTATTATTAGAACATTAGTAGCTACTAATTATAGGACACTTATATTAACTAAATCATCGGTTGATGTTTATTCACCTAAGGTTGTTAGGGCAACTATGGGGGGTATATTTAATGTTAATATAATATATGAAGAAAAAGAAAATATTATAAAATTTTTGAAAGATAATGAATATAATATTGTTTCTACAGCTTTAAGTAAAGAAAGTATAGATTATAGGGAAATTAAATTACAAAAAGATAAGAATGCATATATTTTTGGTAATGAAGGTGGAGGAGTTTCAGATGAGTTTCTAGAAATTTCACATCAAAAAGCAATAATACCTATATATGGTAAAATTGAATCTTTAAATGTATCTATAGCACTCGGTGTTTTCCTTTACAAAATGAGAGAACTTGGTTAACACTGAATTTGGTTTTTAAGTTAAATAAAAAGAAAAAATCTAAAACACAGGTATTTACTTGTGTTTTTTTCTTATAGAATTATCTATTGCTATTTATAGTTAAATAATTAACACTGAATTTTAAAATTTTCTATTTGAATATTCAGTGTTAGTATGGTATATTATTAGTGAAAATATTATTTTGTTTGAAAGGATGATGCTAAAATGAGAGCAGTAGTAGTTAATAAAGAATCAAATGGTGTTGAAGTAGTTGAAAAAGTATTAAGACCATTAAAAGCAGGAGAAGCTTTAGTAGATGTTGAATATTGTGGAGTTTGTCATACAGATTTACATGTTGCACATGGAGATTTTGGTAAAGTATCTGGAAGAGTATTAGGACATGAAGGAATAGGGATAGTAAGAGAAGTTGCTGAAGGTGTTACTTCATTAGTTCCAGGAGATAGAGTTTCTATAGCATGGTTCTTTGAAGGATGTGGAAGATGTGAATATTGTGTTACAGGAAATGAAACTTTATGTCAATCTGTTAAAAATGCTGGGTATTCAGCAGATGGTGGAATGGCTGAAGAGTGTATAGTTACAGCTGATTATGCAGTTAAAGTTCCTGAAGGATTAGATCCAGCTCAAGCAAGTTCAATTACATGTGCAGGAGTAACTACATATAAAGCGATTAAAGTAGGAAGACCTCAACCTGGACAATGGGTAGTAATTTGGGGAGCAGGAGGACTTGGAAACTTAGCAGTTCAATATGCTAAAAAAGTATTTAATACTCGTGTAATTGCAGTAGATATTAATGATGATAAATTAGCTTTAGCTAAAGAAGTTGGAGCTGATTATGTAATAAATGGATTAAAAGAAGATCCAGTTAAGAAAATTATGGAATTAACAGAAATTGGAGCACATATTTCAGTTGTTACAGCTGTATCTAAAGTTGCTTTCAATCAAGCTATAGATTCTGCAAGACCAGCAGGAAGAGTAGTTGCAGTAGGATTACCTTCAGAAACTATGGATGTTTCAATTGTTGCAACAGTATTGAAAGGAATAGAAATAATAGGATCATTAGTAGGAACAAGAGAAGATCTTAAAGAAGCATTTGATTTTGGAGCTATGGGATTAGTAGTACCAGTAGTTCAAACTAGACCAATTGAAGATGCATTAGATATATTTGATGAAATGGAAAAAGGAACTATTCAAGGACGTATGGTTATTGATTTCAAAAAACATGAATGTGGTTGTGGATGTAAACATTAATATTAATGTATTAGGCTAGATTTTTCTAGCCTTTTTTATTGAATTATACATTTAAATAATGCTATAATTGAATATATTATCTGAAAGGGGTATTTCATGAGTTATATTAAAATCGAAAATCTAAAAAAAAAATATATAATTGGAGAAAATGAAATAATAGCTAATAATGATATAAATTTTGAGATAAATAAAGGTGAATTTGTTGTAATACTAGGTTCTTCTGGTGCAGGAAAATCAACTTTATTAAATATTTTAGGTGGAATGGATATAGCTGATTCAGGAAATATATTTATAGATAATAAGAATATTGCTAATTACACTAGAGAAGAATTAACAAGGTATAGAAGAAATGATGTTGGATTTATATTTCAATTCTATAATTTATTACCTAATTTAACTGCTAAAGAAAATATTGAATTAGCATCAGAATTAGTAAAAGAGGATATAGATGTTACAGAAGTTCTTAAAGATTTAGGACTTGAAAATAGAATGAATAATTTTCCTTCGCAATTATCAGGGGGAGAACAACAGAGAGTTTCTATTGCAAGAGCTATTGCCAAAAATCCTAAAATATTATTATGTGATGAGCCAACAGGTGCTTTAGATTTTAATACAGGTAAACAAGTATTGAAGATATTAGTAAATTTAAGTTTGGAAAAGAATGTTACAGTAATAGTTGTGACACATAATTCTGAAATAGTTAAAGTGGCGGATAAGATAATATATATGCAAGATGCTAAAGTGAAAGAAATAGTAATAAATGAAATTAAATTAGATGTTTCTGAAATAAAGTGGTAAAGGTGAAATAAATGAGAATATTAAGTTTAGATGGTGGAGGATTAAAGGGTATATATACAATAATGATGTTAGATAAAATACAAAAGGATTTTAATATTGAGTATCATGAATATTTTGATATTATTATAGGTACAAGTACAGGATCTATTATTGCTACATTATTGGCTTCAGGTATACAACCCAAAGAGATATTAAAGATATATAATGATTGCTATAAAGAAATTTTTAATGAAAAATCAAATGGAAAAAAAGCTTTATTTGGTTCTTTGTATAAAAATCATAATTTAGAGAATGTAGTAAAAAAATATATTAATGATTTAGATTATTCAGATTTAAAAACTAAATTGGTGATAACAAGTGTTAATTTAAGTGACTCAAAAATTAATATTGTTAAAAGTTATGATGAAGTTATAAAGAATAAAAATGAACAATTTTCTTTAAAAGATGCTATAATTTCTTCTGCAGCTGCACCTGGATATTTTTCACCACATATATTTAAAAACAAAATGTATGTAGATGGATCATTATTTTCAAATAATCCATCATTAATAGGACTTGCAGAATCATTTAATCTAGGAGTAAATAGTTTAAAAGAAGTTAAAATACTTTCTCTTGGTACAGGTAAAGAAAAACTTAAATTCAATAAGGCAGATATTTCTAATGCTAATATAAGAAAGATGTTTAAAATTAATTCTTTTTTAGATAATATGATTATGAAATTTTTGAAAATTGATGAAAAAGATTCTGGATTGATTTCAATGGCTTTTCCATTAATTAAAACAACAATGAAAACATCAGTAGAAAATACAGAATACATTTTAAGTAAAATTCTAGAGGAAAAGAATTATGTAAGAATTAATGATGTTTCTAGAGATTTAAAAATAGATGAAATTCCTACTGAATTAATAGGTAAAATAGATGAATATTACATTAATCATCATCATTATGATAAATTAAAAATATTCTTTGAAGAAGAATTATGTGAATTTGAGATAATAAAGAAAAAAAGTTGGTTTAAGAGACAAATGTATATTTTATCTGAAAAAATAAGAGAATTTTCAATGAATTGAGAGGTATAAAATGAGAAATATTATAGCAATATTATTTGGATTATTTGCTATGTCATTTTTTAGAAAGAGTAATAATACTACTTTAACTGGAGTATTATTAAGAATCATGTTTATTTTAATTGGAATAGTACTTTTTATTCCAGTGATAACTTTTGCAGTATTTGTTATTTTTATAGCATATATAATTATTAAATTTTCTGGAATAAAATTTAACACTACAACATATACAGAACAAGATTTCAATAATTTTTATAATAATAGAAATGGTAACAATTTTTATCAATATGATCAAACAAATTACGAATATGAAAAAGCTTGTGAATATTTGGGAGTTAGTCCTTCTGATTCTTTTGATGTTAAGAAAAAGGCTAGGAATACGATGCTAAAAAAATATCACCCAGATTTTTTTAAAGATAAAAATGAAAAAGAAAAAGCCACTGAAATTACAAACAAAATAAATAATGCGTGGCAAATAATTGAAAAGTATGAAAATATAAAATGAAAAAGAGCTTTAAGCCCTTTATATATTATTAAATGCTCAAGGAGTATTTTTAATACAAACTTGAGCATTTAGGATTATATTTTTTAAATTTTTCTGGGTCAATACTGTATTCAGTATAATTACCCTTTTTCTTCACATCTTCGATTTTTTTTAATATTTTCTTTTTTAGATCTTCATCTATGTTTCTATTATCTAATTTAGTTATGTCTATATCATCACTTAACATTAAAGAATGAGCTTCGGAACAATTTATAAAAGATGGGACTTTAAAATTACATTTGATATAATTATCATCATCTAATATATAATAATTAGGGTTTTCTTCACCGTCTGGGTAAACTTTATATTCTTTTTTTAATATTGATGAAATAGAATAGAATATTATTAAATTATTATCTTGATATCCTATGAAATGCTGGTGAGGATTTAGAGATTTAGTTGGGTCAGTTGAATATTTTATTTTAAATATACATATATCCATTAAGAAAAAATCAGCTCCCCGTTATAAACTTCTAAAAATATGTATTCCTCATTTGTAACATTATTTTCTAGTTGTTTTATAATTTCATCTGTAATTTCAAGTTCATTTTTAAAATAATAGTATTTAACTTCATTTACAACTTTTAATTTCAAGTTATCAAAATCAATATTTTTGTAACAAGAGTAAATTTTTCTCATTAATTTTTTTTCTTTTTCATCGATTCTTGAAAAATCAATATATCCATTTTTAGGTTGCTCTATCCAAATACTATGATTATGTGTTTCATCTGATAAAGCGTTAGCAGTTTTATCTGAATATACAAAATTTATGATATCTATTACTTTTTTAACTTTATCATCAAATTCTATGGATTTACTTGATTTTATTTCTTTACAATCATGATATCTATAATCCACATATATACTTTTTATTACAGGACCATTATCCCATTTTGTAAATTTATCATCTATTAAATTTTCATCATACAGAGTGTAATACATTAGATTAGAAAAATACAATAATTTATTTAATTTTACATTACCATCATAAGTTCCGAAACACAAACTTGGATTTTTTTCTAATATCCATTTACTTATTTCAAATGCTTTCATATAATTACACCTCCAATATTTTCTAATTAATTATATCTTTTTAGTATAAAAATGTCAATTTTAAATATGGTGATATAAAATTCTAAAAAATATAATTTTTGTGGTTTTAGTTTAATGATATCACTGTTTAGAAAATTATTAAAGAAAATAGAAACATTGTTGAAAGGTAATTTAGAAATATGAAAATAATATCAACAAATATAAAAAAGAGCTTTAAGCTCTTTATATATTAAGTGGTTTAATGTTTTAATGGCGTACCTAGTAGGAGTCGAACCCACAACCTTTTGATCCGTAGTCAAATGCTCTATCCAGTTGAGCTACAGGTACATACGAAAAAATGGCGGACAAGGTGGGATTTGAACCCACGATCCAGGTTTATGCCCGGATGCTTCCTTAGCAG
Source organism: Streptobacillus notomytis (assembly GCA_001612575.1). GTDB lineage: Bacteria > Fusobacteriota > Fusobacteriia > Fusobacteriales > Leptotrichiaceae > Streptobacillus > Streptobacillus notomytis. The sequence continues at coordinate 92,763 of LJRV01000308.1, read as the reverse complement.
GGAAGTGTATTCGGCCTCTCTACCACTTATCCACACGTTCTTTCATCTCAATAAGTATACTATAATTTTTTTGCATTGTCAATAAAAAATATGATATTATATATATAAAAAATGAAAGTAGGTCTTTATGAAAAATTTAATTGATACTCATTTACATATATACAGTGAACTATATTTAAATAATAGAGAAACGATAATAAATGAAATGAAAGAAAAATTAGATTTAGCTGTAAATGTATCATGTGATATGGAAAGTACCCTTGAATGTATTAAATATGCTGATAAATATGATTTTATGTATGCTACAGTAGGATATCATCCTTGTGATATATCTAAGTTCGATAAAAAAGATTTTGAAGAAATGTTAAATTTAGCAATTAATCATCCAAAAGTTGTAGCAATAGGAGAAATAGGTTTGGATTACTATTGGATGAATGACCCTAAAGAAGAACAAGAAAAATATTTTAGATTGCAAATAGAAAATGCGATAAAGATAGATATACCTGTAGTTATTCATACTAGAGATTCATTAGAAGATACTATTAGAATAATAAATGATTATCCTAAATTAAGAGGTATATTTCATTGTTATTCTGGTAGTTATGATATGATAGAACATTTATTAGATAGATTTTATGTAGGTGTAGGTGGAACTGTAACATTTAAAAATAATAAAATAACCCATGAATTAATAAAAAAAATAAGTTTAGATAAAATAGTACTTGAAACAGATTCGCCATATTTAACTCCAGCACCTTTTAGAGGTAAGTTAAATAATCCAATTTATGTTTCATATGTTGCAGAAAAAATTGCTGAATTAAAAGAAGTGGACGTAGAAGAAGTAAAAAGAAAAACTACTGAAAATGCTTTGAAGGTGTATAATATATGTTTAAAATAGGAGTAGACATAGTTGATGTAAAAAGAATAGAGAAAGCAATAAAAAAAAGTGATCATTTTTTAAAAACAGTATTTAGTGATAAAGAAATAGAGTATTGTGAAAAAAAAATAAATAAATATGAATCATATAGTGCAAGATTTGCAGCAAAAGAAGCATATTTAAAAGCTTTGGGTACTGGAATAACTGATATTAGTTTAAATAAAATTGAAATAATTAATTCCGAATCAGGTAAACCATTTTTGTATGTAAATGGAAAATTAATTGATGGAGATATTTCTTTAAGTCATACTGAAACACTCGCTATTGCAAATGTTATATTAATAAATAATTAAAGTGATGGTTTATAAATGTATTTATTAAATATTAAATAAACTAAAAACCAGAGACATGTCTCTGGTTTAAATTTTTTTTTGTGTCACCTTAATAAATGTTACTTTTATGATATATCATAACCTAATTTTTTAGATATTTTTTTAGAACATTCTTTAATTTTTTCAACGAAGAAAGCTTTGGAATTTTCTTTTTCTGAAAGTGGTATAGAAATACTTAAAGAGCCACATACTTCACCTTTTGCATTAAAAATAGGACAACCAATACAATATAATCCAAGTTCATATTCTTCATATTCTACAGAATATCCATTTTTCTTTACAAGTTTAAGATTATCCATTAATATATCAAGATTAACTATAGTTCTTGCTGTATATTTTATTATATCAGTTTGATTCCAAATATTAATGATGTCTTCTTCACTGCAGTAAGCAAGTATTGCTTTACCTGCTGATGTACAGTGCATAGGAGCACGTCTACCTATTTTTGACCATTCCATATTATTTGAAGTGTTTTCAGGTGAAAATTTATCGATATATAATATTTGACTTCCATCTCTAATAACTAAATGTATAGTTTGATTTGTTTCAACTGCAAGCTTTGTAATATAGCTTTTTGCTGGTTGAGTAAAGTCAATATTTTGAATGATCCTATTTCCAACTCTAAACATTTTAAATGTCAGACAATATTGTCCTTTTTTATTTTGTTTAACATATCCATTTTCCTTTAATGAATGTAGTATACGGAAAGTAGTCGTCTTATTTAATTTACTTTTTTTACATAACTCAGATAATGAAAAATTTGTTCCTTGAGATAGTATTTCAAGTAAATTCATAGCTCTATCAATTGATTGTACGTACATAATTTAATACACTCCCTTCTTCATAATTATATATTATAAATATCTTAAAATCAAGTATTTACGCATACTTAGTTGATAAACAATTTTATTTGTGTTAAAATATGAAGAAAATGGAGTGAAGGATTATGAATGATTTTATAAAAAAAATAGTGGATGATATTTATGAAGAAATAGTGCTTCATAGAAGGTATTTACATGAAAATCCAGAGTTAAGTGAATGTGAATATAATACATCAAAATATATAGAAGAATTTTTAAAAAAACAAAATATAGAATATAAGAGAGTTGCAGATACTGGAATATATGCGTATATAAAAAATGGAAAAGGTAAAACAGTTGCATTTAGAGCAGATATGGACGCATTACCAATATTAGAAGAAAGTGATTTTGAGATTCAATCGAAAAATAAAGGTGTAATGCATGCTTGTGGTCATGATGTACATACAAGTGTACAATTAGGAGTAGCTAAAATTTTATCTGAAAACTTGGATAAATGGAAAGGAAATGTTAAATTTTTCTTTCAACCAGCTGAAGAAACTATAGGTGGTGCGAAAAGAATGCTTGAAGAAGGAGTTAATGATGATTTTAAAGCAGATGCTATTTTTGCATTTCATGTTGCACCAGAAATAGAAGCAGGGAAAATTGGTATAAAATATGGGAAATTACATGCCACTTCATCAACTTTTAAAATAACTATAAATGGGTTTGCATCGCATGCAGCATTAGCTTATCTAGGGATAGATACTGTAGTTGTAGGGTCAAAGGTTGTAGAATATTTACAATCTTTAATTAGTAGAAGAATAGATGCAAGAGAATGCGCTTTAATAACTGTAGGAACATTTAATGCTGGAACTGCACAAAATATTGTTGCAGATAAGGCTGTATTAACTGGAACTATTAGAACACTTACTCTTGATTTAAAAAAATGGTTAGTAGATGAAATAAAAAATAATTTACCTAAATTTGTTGAAAGTATGGGAGCTACAGTAGATATTGATTTTAAAGATAGTTATATGCCAGTTATAAATAATGAGGAGAAAACTAGATTCTTGGAGAAAAATGTAAAAGATATTTTAGGTTATGAAAATTGTGTGATGGTTGAAAAATCTAGGATGGATGTAGAAGATGTAGGATATTTCTTAAATGAAATAGAAGGTTCATTTTATAGATTGGGAGTAAAAAATGAAAAAATAGGTGCTATATATGATTTACATCATCCAAAATTTAAGGTAGATGAAAATGCAATAAGAATAGGAATGATTGTTCAATTAAAAAATGCTTTGGAGTTTTTGAATGAAAATTAATGATATAGTTGATGTTAAAATAGAAAAGTTAGTATTTGGTGGAGAAGGTATAGCTAAATATGAAGATTTAGTAATTTTTGTACCTATGTCAGTGCCAGGAGATGAACTTAAAGTAAAAATAATATCTATAAAAAAAACATATGCAAGAGGTTTAATATATGAAATTGTTAAACCTTCTGTAGATAGAATATCACTTGATAAAATTACTTTTGAAGATTACTCAGGTTGTGATTTTGCAATGATGAATTATGATGCACAAATTAAATATAAGTCTATGATTTTAAAAGATGTGATGCAAAGAATAGCGAAAGAAGATATAAAAGAAGATATTTATGTTGAAAAATCAGATGATATTTTTAATTATAGAAATAAAGTTGCTGAACCATTTATTAAGATAAATGGTGAGATAAAAACTGGATTTTTTAAAAAGAAATCACATGAAATATTTGTTAGTAATGAAGTAAATTTAAGATCTAATATTGCAACAAAAATATTAGAAAAACTATTATATAAATTGAATGAGTATAAGGGAATTAAAAAAGAGTATAAGGTATTTAATGATGTAACTAATACAGGATTTTTAAAAACATGTGTTATTAGAAATAATGATATGGGTGAAGTGATGTTAGTGTTAGTTGTTAACGGTAAATCATCTATTAGTCGTTTGAAAAATACTTTAATGGAATTGTATAATGAAAATTCTGAAATTAAATCAATATATATATCAATAAAAAATAAAATTGATAATGTAATTTTTGGAGAAGAATTTATTAAAATAGCAGGTTCTTCATATATTGTTGAAAATTTATTTGGAATTAATTTTAAAATATACCCTAATTCATTTTTTCAAATTAATAAGAAACAGACTGAAAAACTGTATTTAAAAGCATTAGAGCTTTTGGGTGAATATGATAATAAGAATATTATAGATGCATTTTCAGGAACTGGAACTATTGCTATGATAATGTCACAGAAAGCAAGTAAGGTTATAGGACTTGAAGTAGTTCAGGAATCTGTTAGTGCAGCAATAAAAACAAGAAATGAGAATAATATAAATAATGTTGAATTTATAGTTGGAAAAGTAGAAGAAACTATATCTAAAGTTTTAGAGAAAAATAATATAGATTATATAGTTTTTGATCCAGCAAGAAAAGGAATAGATAGTTTTGTTTTAAAGAGAGTAAGTGAGAGTAATATTAATAAATTAATATATATTTCATGTAATCCAACTACACTTGCTAGAGATATTACAATTTTAAAAGAATATGGATATAAGTTAAAATTTATAAAAGGTTTTGATATGTTTCCACAAACACATCATGTGGAGTGCATAGCGTTGATACAAAGAGAGAAATAGTGAAAATCTTTAATTTTAAGTAGTTTTACAAATATTATGTAAAAAAGTCCATAAAAATTATATTGATGTGAATGTTTGCATTGATATGGTTTGTGGAGATACAAAGAACAATTTAGAAACGTAGGATTACTAAATGATGAGATGGATAATAATTAATCTTAAGTATCCTAACAGCATTTATGACAGGCCTGAATATGTAGGAATATACATTTACAAAGATAGAATTTCTTTTGTGAATCATAATAGACTACTTCCGCCAGTAACCATTGAGGCTCTTAACAGGGATAGAAGTTTTGATAGAATACAGTATCTTAACAAAGAACTTAAAGATATGTTCTTTTCACTTAATTTGATAGAGTCTTATGGATCAGGCATAAGGCGTGCAAAGGATGCACTATTAGAAAATGGCTTTCCTGAGCTTAAATTTTATTCGAATAATGAAGAAGATTTATAAGCGTGAATGAAGAATTTTTGAAAGAGTTTAATGGTAGTACTACCAAAGAAACTACCATGAAAACTACTACTAAAACTACCATGAAACATGAAGATATTATTAAGATAATTGCTAAAAATCCGCATATAAGTTCGAAAGAAATGGCAGAGAAACTAAATTTTACTGTTGATGGTGTGCGTTATCATTTAACTAAAATGAGGAAAGCTGGACTTATTAGATATGAAGGTTCAACTAAATTAGGTCAGTGGGTAATTATGAAGTAGTGGTGAGTTGCAATGCATAGAACAAAAAGGTGATTAGAGTAAAATCTAATCATTTTTTGTTTGTAAAAAATAATGCTAAGTTTTGCATGTTCGTTATTTATAGCTTATATTATATTTTTTATGCCAATCAGATGTAGAGTTTCAAGACTTGTTTTTTTCTTTAAAAAGGGGAAACATTAATTTTAATCAATGTTTATATATTGGAAATAAGCTGTATAATTACTTGTTGCCATAAATGGTATATGATATAACATTATAAAAATATTTTTGTAAAATTATGAAGTATTCTAAGGATTACTAATGATAGAAGGAGGGATAAAATGGGGAAAATAATAATGTCTAAGTATAGTGTTACATTAGATGAAGTTAAAACTGTTCTTCATATATTTTATGAGGCTGATGATTGGATTACAAATGAGGAATATAAAGCTAAATTAAATACTATAATTAGAGATAACCAAGAAATTCAAAAAGATTGTGTAAAGATAACTTCATATTTTGGATTTACAATTAAAGAAGATATTAAAAAATTAAATTCAAAGATACGAATAATAACTTTTGGGAAAAAGATGTATGAAGCGATTAAATCTAATAGTATTACTAAAGTTCAAGAAGTAATTATGGATGTTTTGGAAAAAGTAAAATTTGGAAGAGATAACCATGGATCTCCTAAAAGTTTTTCAAATGTTGAGCCACTTTCAGTATATGTTAGAGCTATTTTGGATATGGGATATTTAACGTATCGTGAATTTTCGTTTTTACTCTGGAAATTAGTAGACTTAGATATGAGCTATACTGATGTACTTTCTCAATTGAAAGTTATACATAATAAAGATAGGAAATATCCTGATGGCTTTTTAAAAGATGATTATAGATTAAGCAGAGAAGAAAAAAATTATGTTTCTGGTGTAGCAACTATTATAACTTTGGTTAAATTTGGATTTTTTACAGAAGAAACAAGATTTCCAATTGGAACTAAATGTATTAAAATTGCTCCAGAAGTTTTATCAAAATATGAAACACGTCTGCGTAATCTTGAAATATATAATGATAAATCTATAGAAAATTTTGAAAAAAGAGAAAATATAATAGATAAATTAGATCGTCTTAAAGGTGGAATAAATGTTTTATTATATGGTGTTCCTGGATGTGGTAAAAGTTATATTATAAAAATAAATATTGTAAAGATTCTGATGAAATTGAAAGAGTTGTTTTCCATCCTGATTATACATATGGAGATTTTGTTGGTCAGATATTGCCATTTACAGATTCAAATACAGGAAAAATAAGATATGAGTTTTCAGCAGGACCATTTACAAGAATATTATCTGCAGCATATAATAATCCTACAAAAAAATATTGTTTGATCATAGAAGAAATTAATAGAGGTAATGCTCCAGCAATTTTTAGAGATATTTTCCAGTTGCTTGATAGAGATAATCATGGAAATAGTGAGTATGAAATTAATAATATAGATGTAGCTAAAAAAGTGTATATACATGGTAATATATCAGAAAAAATTAAATTACCTTCAAATTTATTTATTTTTGCCACAATGAATACATCTGATCAAAATGTTTTTACATTGGATACTGCATTTCAAAGAAGATGGAATATGCGTATGGTTGAAAATGATGTTAAAAAATCAAAAATTGCAAATAAGGAAATTCTTGATATAGAAATTAAGTGGTCAGTTTTTGCTGATATAATTAATAACTTAATTATAACGAAAAATGTTGGTATGACATCATCTTAGGATAAGCGACTTGGAGCTTATTTTATAACAGAAGAAGATTTATATTTTTATACTACAGATGATTGTATTACTCAAGATGAAGCCGATGATAAAAATCATAATTTTCCTGAAAAAGTATTAAAATATTTGTGGGATGATGCATTTAAATTTACAAGAGACGATGTATTTAAGAGTGAATATGATAGTCTTGAAAAACTAATTAAAGCTTTTGAAACATCAAAAGGTAAAAAAAGATTAGATATTTTTAATAATGATATTTTTGGATTGAATTAGTATTAGTAAAGGAGATATGATATGGAAATAGAAACATCCCCTTTATGTGAGTGTCATGTGAATACAAATGAAGGAACAGATACTTTTGTTGGAATTCGTTTTGATGGAGATCTAATTAAAATATGTTTTCCTATTGGGTATAATCTTGGGAAAACAGTTGATGAACAAAAAAAGGACATTAAACTTTTGATTAGAGTTTTAACTAATTTTTCAGGAATAAAGGAAAGATTACTACCGAAATTATTTGTAGAAAATTCTGAAGAAGTTAACTTTCCAATTCAAGCTTATATGACTGTTCTTAATGATTATTATAATCGTGGTTATTATACAGAAAATGAACGATTTTTTACTGTTAATGGTAAAGGACCTAAGAATTGGACTAAGACTATAAAAACTCAGAGAGCATATCCACAAGATGATTGTTTTGTTTATCTTAAAACTATATCACAGGAATCAAAAGTTGATATGGCAAATTATATTACAAAGATAAACGAATAAGCTTATAAAAAAATTGGTTTTCTTTTTTCTGAAAATATAATGCGAAAACCATCTATAGTATTTGAAAAAAAAGTTTTGTGGCTGCACTTAAGGAAAAACTTCGTGTAGAAAATAATACTCAAAATAAAGCGTTACTTTCTGGAATGCTTTGTATGATACAATATATTGGGTGGAAAGGGCGCAATACAAGGTTTTTCTTTGGGACTAATAATTTTGAATATGTTTGGGAAAAAATGATTGATTTTAATTTTGGTGAAGATAATAAGAATTTATATTTTCCAAAAACATCGTGGTATCTTATTAATGAAGGTAAACGATCAAAATCTGCACTTGAACCAGATACAATCATGAAAGTAGATGATTCTATATTTATTATTGACGCTAAATATTATAGATATGGTGATAGTAAAGATCATATTGAATTACCGCATTCAAGTTCTATTAATAAGCAGATTACTTATGGAGAATATGTTGCAACTTCTCCAAAATTTAAAGACAAGAATGGACAATCACCATTAGTTTATAATTTATTTTTAATGCCATTTAATAAGGAAGGTAAAATGTTTCCTTCAAAAGAAAATATGCTTTATATTGGTGAAGCACGAGGAGAATGGAAAAGTTCTGGATCTCCATATGAACGAGTACAGGGTATTTTAATAGATATTAAGTGGATGATGTCAAGGACAGTTGAACACAATAAAAAAGATATTGATGAGTTAGCAAAGTTGGTTGAAAAAACGGTTACACTTGCAAATAAGACGAATATATTATATTGAGAAAGAGTAATTAACATAAAAAAATTGCTCTTTTTTATTTTTGAAAAAATAATTTATTTAATCTAGTATTTATCATTGTAAACTAATTGAATATAGAGGTTGAAAATAAAATTATTTAAAATTAGTTCGATAATGTGAAATATCTACAAATATATTTAGTATTCTATAGTGATTATGATAAGTTAGAATTATTAGAGTAATTTAAAAATTATAATTAAAATATAATGTAAACATTACTAGAATATATTGATTATTATATTTTTGGTTAATTGTAATGTAAAAAATATTAAATTATGATATAATGTGTGTGAATTATGTTTAATTTCATATAAAATTAATAACATTTATATATAGTTGATCATATTTTATTATAATACACTAACAATTAGATTAATCTGGGTATTATAATGATATTATGAAAGGAGAATTTATGATTGAATATAAAAATGTGTCTATTATATGTCCAATAGCGGGAGTTATTTTAAATAATATTAATTTACAAATTCAAAAAGGAGAATTTTTTGTTATTATTGGACCAAGTGGAAGTGGAAAAACTACAATGTTAAAATTAATTAATAGACTTTTTAAACAAACAGAGGGAGATATATTCTTTCAAGATAAGAATTTGAAAGAATATAATCTTAGAGAACTTCGTTTGGAAATAGGTTATGTACTTCAACAAATAGCACTTTTCCCTAATTTAACAGTTGAAGAGAATATAGCTTTAATTCCAGAAATGAAAAATATGGATAAAGAACTTATAAAAAAGAAAACAATAGATTTATTAGAAAAAGTTGGACTTGATCCTGAAAAGTATATGAAAAGATTACCTAAAGAATTATCAGGAGGAGAAAAACAAAGAATAGGGATTTTAAGAGCTATTATTTCTAATCCTAAGATTTTACTTATGGATGAACCTTTTTCTGCATTAGATCCTTTAAGTAAAACACAATTACAAGATTTAATTAAGATGTTACATGAAGAATATAAAATGACAACAGTTTTTGTAACACATGATATGAATGAAGCTTTGAAATTAGCTGATAAAATTTGTATAATGAAAAGTGGAGAAGTTATTCAATGTGATATATCTACAGAAATTAGAAATAATCCTGTAAATGATTTTGTAAAAGAATTTTTTTATGTAAGGGAGTGTGAATAATGAGTATTATCAATGTTTTTATTGATAAAAAATTAGAATGGTTTGTAGCTTTATTTGAACATTTACAAATTTCTTTATTATCATTGCTTATTGCAATTATTATAGCTGTTCCATTGGGGATATGTGTAACAAATTATAAGAAGACAAAAGAATGGACATTACAAGTTACAGGAATATTTCAAACTATTCCATCATTAGCTTTATTAGGACTTTTTATACCTCTTATAGGTATAGGAACACTTCCAGCCGTTGTTACTCTTGTTATATATGCAATATTTCCTATATTACAGAGTACTATTACAGGGTTATCTGAAATAGATTCATCACTTGAAGAAGCTGCTACAGCTTTTGGAATGACTAAGTGGGAAAAATTAAAAAAATATCAATTAGCTTTATCAATGGGGATATTAATGTCTGGTGTGAGAACAGCAAGTATTATGATTATTGGTACAGCAACGCTTGCAGCTTTAGTTGGTGCTGGTGGTCTTGGATCATTTATATTATTAGGGATTGATCGTAATAATACAGAACTTATTTTTATTGGAGCTATTTCTTCAGCAATTCTTGCTATAATTTTTGGAGGGTTAATTAAATTTTTACAAAATAGAAAACCTAAAATTATACTAATTGCATTAATACTTTCTATTTTTTCAGTAACTTTAAGTTTCATTCCTTTATCAAGTAGTTTTGAAAAAACATTAGTTATTGCTGGAAAACTTGGGGCTGAACCTGAAATTATTATAAACATGTATAAATTACTTATTGAAGAAGAAAGTGATATAAATGTTGAGCTAAAGCCTAATTTTGGAAAGACTAATTTCTTATATGAAGCATTAAAATCAAAAAGTGTTGATATATATCCAGAATATACAGGAACAATTGTGACAACACTTTTAAAAAATCCTATAGAGAATATATCAAATGATGCACAAAAGGTATATGAAATAGCAAGATATAGAATATTTGAACAGGATAATTTAGTTTATTTAAGACCTAGTATATTTCAAAATACTTATGCTATAGCTATAAAAACATATTATGGAAAGATTCATAATTTAAATAAAATTTCTGATTTAAAGAAAATAGAGGATAATGCTATGGCTGGATTCACTTTAGAATTTAATGATAGAAAAGATGGTAATATGGGATTAAAAAGCCGTTATGGATTAAATTTAAAAGTAAGAACAATGGAACCTTCTTTACGTTATAGTGCTATAAATAGTGGGAATGTAGATATTATTGAAATTTATTCAACAGATAGTAAAATTTTGACATACGATTTAAAAATATTAGAAGATGACAAAGAGTTATTCCCTCCTTATCAGGTTGCACCATTATTAAGAGAGGAAACATTAAAAAAATATCCTGAATTAAAAATTATTCTTGAAAAATTATCAAATAGGATTAATTCTAAAGAGATGATAGAAATGAATTATAAGGTAGATGTTGAAGGTAAATCAGCAAGAGAAGTAGCTAAAGAATACTTGATAAAAGAAAATTTAATAAAAGAAAAATAGAAAGGGAGTAATATGTTTAAAGTAACAATATTAATTGTTTTAGCATATTTATTAGGTTCTATACCTAATGCGTTGTGGATAGGTAAAATATTTAAGAATATAGATATTAGAAAATATGGAAGTGGTAATCTTGGTTCAACTAATGCAGCAAGAGTTTTAGGTTGGAAACTAGGAATATTAACATTGATATTAGATGTGTTAAAAGGATCAGTTTTTGTAATAATTGCCAAAAGAATGAATTTAGATGATATACATTTAATACTTATAGGGATGGCTGCAATTTTAGGGCATAGCTACACTATATATCTTGGATTTAAAGGAGGAAAAGCTGTTGCTACTTCATTGGGGGTTTTTATTATTTTAATACCTAAAGTTATTTTATTTTTATTAATAATATTTTTCATTATAGTTTTTATTACACAATATATTTCTTTAGCTTCTATAACTTGTGCTTTTTTACTTCCAATTTTAACATATATATTGTATAATAATATCATGTACACTATTTTTGGTTTAATTATTGGTATTATTATTATAATAAGACATAAGCCTAATATTATTAATTTGATAAATAGAAAAGAAGCAAAATTCTTTGATAAAGTAGATAAAAAGTGAGGTTTCAAATGAATATATTGATAATTGGTGGAGGAAGCTGGGGTACAGCTTTAACATATTTATTAGATAATAAAGGACATAAATGTTTTTTATGGGAATATAATGAAAATTATCGAAAACAAATGAAAGAAAAAAGAGAAAACGAAACCTTTTTAAAAGGCTTTAAATTAAGCGAAAGTATTGAAATAATAGATGATTATGATTTGATTCTAAAAAATGAAAATATAGATATTATTTTACTTGCAACACCTACACAATTTTTAAGAGATACACTAAATAAATTAAAAGAAAGTATGACTAAAAAATATATATTAGTTAACGTTGCTAAGGGTATTGAGATTTCAACTGGATTAACAATTTCTAAAATTTGTGAGGAAGTACTTAAAGATAAAGAATATGAATATGTATTACTTGCAGGACCAACACATGCTGAAGAAGTTGTTAATAATATGCCTTCTGTAATACTTTCAGTATCTAAAAATATTGAAGCATCTAAAATAGTTCAACAAACTTTTAATAATAGTTCACTTAGAGTTTACACTGGATCTGATGTTATAGGATCAGAATTAGGTGGAGCAATTAAAAATTGTTTAGCTATATGTGCAGGTATTTGTGATGGTTTAGGTTATGGAGATAACACTAAAGCAGCATTATTAACAAGAGGTATGAATGAGATAGTATTAATTGGAACTACACTTGGTGCTAATCCTTTAACTTTTATGGGACTTACAGGTTTGGGTGATATGATAGTAACTTGTACAAGTAAACATAGTAGAAATAGATATTTAGGAGAGCAGATAGGTAAGGGTAGAAAATTAGAAGATATAGTTAATGAAATGAAAATGGTATCTGAAGGAGCTACAACTATTAAAGCTCTTTACCAAATTATCAAGAAAAATGAGATAAGAACACCTATCTTTACAGTTTTATATGAATTGTTATATGAAGGCAGAGATATAAGGACTATTACACAAATATTTATGGAAAGAGAATTAAGATCGGAATTTTAATGAGGTGAAAATGGAAAACGATAAAATAACTAACGGGTCTGATAATCATATTAATCTGATTTCTCTATATATTTCAGATTTACAAAATCATGAATTATTAACATCAGAAGAAGAAGTTGAATTATTTAAAAGAGTTAGAGAAGAAAATGATGAACAAGCTAAACATTTATTAATTTTATCAAATTTAAGGTTAGTTGTATCTGAAGCTAAAAAGCTTTTAGGGAATGGATTACCTTTAATTGATTTAATAAGTGAAGGAAATTTAGGATTAATAAAATCTATAGATAAATTTGATTATACTAAAGGATTAAGATTTAGTACTTATGCTGTATGGTGGATTAAACAAACAATAAAAAAATCAATAGTTAATTTAGGTAGAGATATTAGAATCCCTTCATATAAATATGAGCAACTATCTAAAGTAAATAAAGTTATTGAAAGCTATCAAAATGAGTTTGGAGATATTCCTTCTGTGGAATATATTGCTGAAGTTTTAGGGATGAAACCTTCTAAAATAGTATTATTACAAAATGAATTTCAAGAAATAATATCATTAAATGATGCAATAGGAGATAATATATTTTTAGAAGATGTTATTGGACAAAGTGATAATGTAGAAGATGATATTATTAGAAATGATCAATTATCTGAAATGTATGACTTATTTGAAAAAACTTTAAATTCAAGAGAAAAAGAAATATTAGAATTAAGATATGGATTAGCGAATAATAAAATACATACTTTAAAAGAAATAGGAGAAAAATTAAGTATAACAAGAGAAAGAGTAAGGCAGATAGAGAAGAAAGCTATAACAAAATTGAAAAAAAATTTAGAAGAATATAAATATATGTATTAAAAGGGAGAGTAGTTTATGTTAAATATTAGACTTAATAGAAAAGAATTTCTAAAAAAAATACAAATTGTTGAAAATGCAATTGTTGATGATAAAGCTAATGGAATAAATTCAGGTATTTTTATAGAAACACTTGATGATAAATTACTTTTAAAAGCTATGGGAGATGGTTTATATATTAAAGCTGAACTGCCTTGTGAAGTTATAGAAAAAGGTGAATTTATAATAAAACACAAATTAATGGAAGAATTTTTAAAACAATTAGATCAAGAAATAATTGAAATAAAAGAAGCTAATGGTAAAATTTCTATAATTTCTGGAAAAAGTAGCTCTGAATTTTCTGTTTATGAATATGAAAAAAGAAATGAGCCATATATTACAAATGGGTTAGAATTTTCTTTTAAAAGAGAAGAACTATTTAATGATTTAGAAAGAGTTAAATTTGCTGCTTATTTAAACTTAGATAGACTAGCAGTAAACTGTATTAGATTTGAAATAGATAATAAAGGTTTAAAATTTGTCTCATCTGATGCACATAGATTGATATTTTTAAATAAAGAATTTGCAGAAAAAGCCAATATTGAAACTTTAAGTATAAGTATACCTTTGAGATCTGTTAATAGTTTAAGTAAAATATTAAAAGTTATGGAAGATGATGTATTAATATTTAAATCTGAAGGAACTAGAATATTATTTAAATTTAAAGATGTTGAAATATTAACTAAATTAGTAGAAATGCAATATCCTGATTACAAAACATTATTAAATTCTGTAAGAAATAATAAAAAGGCTTTGTTAAATACTAAAGATTTAATCAGCATTTTAAGAAGAGTTTCTGTATTTGTTAAAGATAATAATGATAAAAAAGATATAGCTATATTTAAATTTAATGATAATCAATTAGAAGTAGTAGGAAGTAATGATTTAGCTGTTTCAAAAGAAAAAATTAATTGTATATATGAAGGAGAGAGTTTAAAAATAGCTTTAAATGTTAAATATATACTAGATTATTTATTGACAATATCTGAGAATAATGTAGTTGAAATGAAAATGTTTGATGAAAGAACACCAGTATTATTAAATGTTGAAAATAATGCTGAAAGTATATATTTAGTTGCACCAACACAAGTATAATTAATATAAATAAAAAGGTAAAATTGATATAATTCATATCTATTTTACCTTTTTTATTATAATTCTATTTCGTTATTTTCTGGTTTTATTTCAGAAATAACTTCTTTTTTGTTCATAGTCTTTTTAATTTCGAATAAAACTATTATGAAAGAACCTAGAGTTCCTAAAAATAATATTATCCATCCCCAAGAATATGAATAATTTATATTAAGTAATTTAATTGCTAAATTTTTACTGAATATTTTCTTAACTTCCATTCTAAATATTAAAGAAACAATTGTTACTAAAACTAAGTTTAATGTAACAAAAACAATAGATATTTTTTCTTGTAAAAAATCAGATAAATAAAACATATATAATGCTAAACCAGCTATAATAAATGCTATAATATTTGCTTTAAATCCTAAGTTTATAAGTCCTAATGTAAGAGTTTTAGTTCCAAATCCTACTGGACTTATTGTTATTTTTAGTAATGGTAATAATGCTCCAAAAGCTGTCAAAATTCCTAAAATTTTTTTAATGTTTTTCATAATACTCCCTTCAAATTACATAAATTCAACATTAGAGTCAAAAATGTATACCATGTCTTTTCTTTCAACGACTATTTTGATTTTTTCTCTAATTTTTTTATGATTTAATATTTTTTTAAATAATCTTTTTGCAGGATTTATTGCAACAGGGTTACCTACCATTTCAAACATTCCAAAATCACCTGTTGTATCTCCGTAAGCGTAAGAATTTTCTAAATCAATATTATATTTTTTTTCAAAATTTTTTATAGCGTTTATTTTACTTTCACTATCCCACATAGGTATATTTTTACCATTATATTTGTTGTTTTCATCAATTAAATATTCTGTAGCGATAAAATCAGTTGCATTCAATTTTTTAGCCATTTTATCAACTAAAAAAGATGGAGAACCAGAAATAATGATTATTACATGTCCTTTTTCTAAATGTTCCTTTATCTTATTTCTTGAATAGGCATAAATTTTCTGTGCTCTATTTTCTATAACTCTTTGAGCCACATAGTCTATATCTTTTTGATCAATGTTTTTTATACAATCAACATATATATCAACTAATTCATCAAGATAATCATCATAACTACCTTTTCTTTCTTCCCACATTTTAAATTTATGCTTTATATCACCTACAAAGCTTGCTTCATCAATAAATTCAAATTTAGTTAACATTTTAAAATGTTCTATTAATAAGGAATTTCTAAATATGGTACCATCTACATCAAAAAAAGCTGCAATTTTCTTCATACATATCACCTTCAAATATTTTTTAAAAGTATAGCATATGTTTATATTAAAAGCAAATTTTACATATAAAACAAAAATTGAAAAAAATACTAATTTATAGTATAATTTAAAGGCGAGGTGATTATTTTGAAAATTAGAGTTCATGAAGATATGAATATTGATGAAGTAGTTGAAAAATATCCTATAGTTTCACATATTTTAATGCGTTATGGATTAGGGTGTTCAGGTTGTATAATTTCAACTGCTGAGACTATTGGTGAAGGAATAGAATTGCATGGTTTAGATTCAGATATAATACTTGAAGAGATTAATATGATATTAGAAATGGAAGAAGAAGAAAAAAATAAGGAAAATACAAATTAATATGATAACTACAGGTGAAATAATTTCTAAATATCTAGAAATTAAAAATATAAATCAGATATTTTTAGCTAAAAGTGTTGAAATAACACCGCAATATATAAATGGAATTATTAAAAATAAAAGAAGTGCTTCTCAGAAAGTTATAGATAAAATTATTAAGTTTTTAAAAATTTCAGAGACTGATGTTGATATGATTAAAAAATATGAAATTTTTAGGAAAACAGGTTTAATAAAAAAAGAAGCTATAAATATAAAGGTTGAAGCAAAATATACAGATTATGGTTACATTACAGAATATGAAGAAGGATTAGTTATTTTAGAGCAGTTTGGAAATATTTATTCTAATAGTTATATTCTTAAAATTGAAACATATAATCTTAGACATTTTATTTTTGGAGATTATGTTGTTATAAAAAAAGAAAATAAAGAATTAACAGAATATCTTAATAAATATTTTTTAGTTAAATTTAATGATGAAATTGATTTTTGTAAGCTAGAAAAAATTGATGATAAATTATTATTAACTTATTTAAATAAGAATAAAGCTAAAAAAATAATAAGACTTAATAAAAAAATAGATATTATAGGAACTATTATTGGTAAGTATAGTCCATGGAAGGAAGAGGATGAGTAGAAAATATTTTGGAACTGATGGAATAAGAGGAGAAGCAAATAAAGACTTGAGTATTGATCTAGTAACAAATTTAGGATTAGCTTTAGGATATTACTTAAGAAAAGATAAAAAAGAAAATGAAAAAACTAAAATAATATTAGGTACTGATACTAGAATATCAGGTTATATGATAAGATCAGCACTTTCAGCTGGACTTACGGCTATGGGTGTAGATATAGATTTTGTTGGAGTTTTACCTACACCTGGAGTAAGTTTTTTAACTAGAACTTTAAATGCTGATGCTGGAATTATGATTTCAGCTTCTCATAATCCAATAAAAGATAATGGAATAAAGATATTTTCAAATACGGGATTTAAATTAAGTGATGAAGATGAAATACAAATAGAAGCACTTATGGAAAATAGAGAAAAATTAATGGATAATTTAGTACAGGGTGAAAAATTGGGTAGATTCATTTTTATAGAAGATTATTTAAGAATGTATAGAAAATTTTTGCAGACTACTGTTAAAATTGATTTTAAAGGGTATAAGGTAGTTATAGATACTGCAAATGGGGCAGCATACAGAGTGGCAGCTAAAGTTTTACAAAATTTAGGTGCAGAGGTTCAGGTTATAAATAATATACCGACAGGTAAAAATATTAATGTTGACTGTGGTTCTACAAATCCTGAAAAATTATGTCAGGCTGTAAAATTATTTAATGCTAATATAGGGATTGCATATGATGGTGATGCAGATAGATTAATAGTAGTAGATGAAGAAGGAGAGATTTTAGACGGAGATATAATAGTTTCTATCCTTGCCTTAAATTTACAAAAAAAAGATATGCTTAATTCTAACAAAGTTGTAATGACAGTTTTATCAAATATGGGTGTTGAAAAATATCTTGAAGAACATGGAATTAGAATGATAAGAGCAAATGTTGGAGATAGATATGTTTTAGAAAAAATGAGAGAATTAGGATTAAATCTAGGTGGTGAACAATCAGGACATGTAATAATGTTAGATCATAATACTACAGGAGATGGAGTATTAAGTAGTATACAATTAATGCAAGTATTTATTGAATCTGGGGAAAAATTAAGTGAGCTTAGAAAAGAAATTAAATTATGGCCACAATCTATGGTAAATGTACCTATTTTAAAAGATAAAAAGAAAGATTGGGATAAAAATATTAATTTAATTAATTATATAAATGAAAAAGAAGAAGAGATATTAGGAGAAGGTAGAATTTTAGTTAGGCCTTCTGGAACAGAAAATCTAATAAGAGTTATGGTTGAAGCTAGAAATAAAGAAACTATGGAAAGAATATTAAATGAAATAGTAGAAAAAGTTAAGGAAGAATTATCATGAAACACAAAAGATTTGCACATATATATGATGAATTTATGAATTTTGTTGACTATAAATCATGGTTTAAATTTTTAAAGTCGTTTTCAAAAGGTAAAAAATTAAAAGTATTGGATTTAGGTTGTGGTACAGGAACTATAGCTTCAATGTTTTCAAAAGAAGGTAATAATGTAGTTGCTGTTGATTTTTCAAATGATATGATAGAAATTGCACAATCTAAATATAGTGATTTAGATATAAATTTTATAGTTGGAGATATTACTAAGGAAAGTTTTGGTAATGATTATGATTTAATTATGTGTAATTTTGATACTGTAAATTATTTTAATGATTTAAATTCATTTAAATCTTTTTTAGAAAATGTAAAAAATAGCTTAAAAGATAATGGTATTTTTATATTCGATATAGTTGAAGAAGGAATATTTGATGAAATATTTGAAAATGATTTATTTATTGATGAGACTGATAAATATTTATGTATAATGAGACATGAAAAAGTAAAAAAATTTAAGCATTTAGTTGAGATGACTATATTTGTAAAGGAATATGATAATTTTTATACAAAATATTCAGAAACACATAATAAGATAATATATGACACTGATTTGGTATTAAATACTTTAAAAGAGAAAAATTTAAAATTATATGATAGTGCAAGAAATTCTGAGTATGGAAAATCAAGATTATTTTTAGTATGTAAGAAATAGAGGTATTATGAAAAATATAGAAGATATGAAAGAATTTGAATTTAGTGAATTATTATCTAAAACAAAATTCAATTCAACTATTGAAGAATCAGAGATTAATAAAGGAATAGATGAAGATGGAGATGAGATTAGAGAAGAGTTTATTTATAATACTAAGGTAGAAAGCAAATCAAAATTGCGTAAGTATTTATCTTTTGCTACAGGATTTGTATATACTATTTTATCTCCTGTTGTTTTACTTTTAGGTATATATTTTGTAGCTGAGAATATTCTATCTTTTAAAAGAAATGAAATAGTTATTATTTCACTTATATTACTTGGTATTTTAACTGGATATTGGACTTTATATAAAGATATTAAAAAAATTACAGCTAAAAGGGAGAGGAAAAATGAAAGTAAAAATAAAGAAATTAAATGATAATGCTATTATTCCAACATATGGTACTGAGTTTTCAGCAGGTGCAGATCTATATTCATGTATAGATGAAAATCTATTAATTAAAAGTGGAGAAACAGTTATGGTTAAAACTGGAATTGCACTTGAAATACCCGAAGGATTAGTAGGATTAGTGTATGCCCGTAGTGGACTTGCATTTAAAAAAGGAATTGCACCATCAAATAAAGTAGGAGTAATAGATAGTGATTATAGGGGAGAAATAATGGTTGCATTACATAACCATAGTAAAGAGGATTATATAATTGAAAAATTTGAAAGAATAGCACAACTTGTTATTACTCCATATATTAAGGTAGATTTTGTAGAAACAGATATATTAAATGATACAGTAAGAAATAAAGGTGGATTTGGGAGTACAGGTAAAAAGTAAATAAACTATACTTAGGTATAGTTTTTTGTCTATGTAAGGAGAATAAATTATGGAAAAATATATTGTTGATGTTGCTGGAATGAAAATTGAGCAAATAAAAGGTTTGCAATCTTTTACACTTGATTCTATGTTAATTGCTGATTATGTTAATATAAATAGAAAATCAAAAAAAATTCTTGAAATAGGTTCAGGATTTGGAATAATTTCCATGTTACTTAGAAGAAAAACATCAGCTGAAATTACAGGTGTTGAAATTAACAAAGATTCATATGATATATCTTTAGAAAATTTAAAAAACAATAATATTGATAATGTATTTTTTATAAACGAAGACATTTTGAATTATAGGAAATTTTTACAAGAGCAAACATATGATATTATAGTATCTAATCCACCATATTTTACTCATAGTGATGAAAATCAATTAAAGAAGAATATAAATTTAAGGAATGCAAGGGTTGAAAATACTTTAAGTATAAAGGAAATACTTAATATTTCTACTTATTTATTGAAAAATAATGCAAGTCTTTACTTAATTTTTAGAACAGAAAGACTTGCAGAAATAATAGAGTTATTAAAAGATACTTGTCTTGAAATTAAAAGAGTTAAACCTATATATACTAAAATTAATGATGATAAGGCATTAATTTGTATGGTAGAAATAGTTAAAGGGGCTAAAAATGGTTTTGTATTAGAAAAACCAATATATGTATATAGAAACGATGGTGAAATAAGTGAGTATATTAAAAAATTATATAGATAAACTTCCTAAACATATTGGAATAATAATGGATGGAAATGGTAGATGGGCTAAACAAAGAAATTTAGATAGAACAGAAGGTCATAAAGCTGGAGCTAATAAATTAGAAGAAGTAATAGAATATATTATTAATTTAGATATAAAATATTTAACAGTTTATGCATTTTCCACAGAAAATTGGAAAAGACCAAAACTTGAAGTATCAGCTATTATGAAATTATTCACAAGATATCTTAAAATAAATGAAGAAAAATTTATGAAAGAAGAAATTAGAGTTTGTATTAGTGGAAGTAAGCTTCATTTATCTTCATCATTGATAAAACAAATTGAACATATTGAGAATCTAACAAAAAAAAATAATAAATTAGTATTAAATATAGCATTTAATTATGGAGGTAGGCTAGAAATTGTAGATGCTTTAAAAAAAATTGTTGAACAAAATTTAGAAATAAATGAAAATAATATTTCAAATAATATGTATAATAGTTTTATACCTGATGTTGATTTGGTTATTAGGACGGGTAATGATTTTAGAATAAGCAATTTTTTACTTTGGAAAATAGCTTACTCAGAAATATATGTAAGTGAATTACTTTGGCCTGATTTTACTCAAGAAGAATTATATAAATCAATATTTTCATTTATAAGTAGAGAGAGAAGATTTGGAGGAATAAAATGTTAAGCAGATTATTTGTGATAATATTAGCATTACCTTTATTGATATATATTTTACTTTCTGGTGAAGTATCATTTTTAGTATTTAATGTGATAGTAATAGCGATAGCATTACATGAATTTTACACTATACTTAAAAATAAAGGTAACATAGTATATTATAAAACAGGAATATTAATAGGAATGTTTTTACCTATTTTTATATATTATAGAGAAGATATTAGTTTTTTCTTTAGATATATAAAAATATTGAATAAAGAAAATATTATCTTTGATGTTGGAGGATATATTATCTTTGCTACATTGCTTATAGCAACTATGCAAATATTATCATCAAGAATTAAAAATTCTACTAATGAATTGATGCTTACATTATTTGGTATTATTTATATTCCTTTATTTAGTTCATATATGGTATCTATTAGAGAAGGTCTACATAATGGTAGAATTATATTGCTATATTCATTTTTTAGTATATGGGCTGCAGATACATTTGCATATATAGTTGGAATGTTAATTGGAGGTAAAATATTTAAGAAAAAATTATCTGAAAAAATAAGTCCTAAAAAGTCTATAGAAGGATTTTTTGGAGGTATTTTAGGAGTGTTTCTTGTAGGGCTTTATTTTGAATATATATATAATTTTTTAGTAAATTTATTATCATATTTTAAAATATTAACTTATGTTGAAAAAATTGACAGAGTTTTTATTTCTCAAAATGTTATTAAATTATTTATTTTATCAATATTAATAGCAATATTTTCAGTTTTAGGAGATTTATTTGAATCTAAATTTAAAAGAGAATTTGGAGTTAAAGATAGTGGTAGAATACTTATGGGACATGGAGGTTTTTTAGATAGATTTGATAGTGCATTATTTGTGTTGCCCATAGTTTATTATTTTATTAAATACTTTATTTAGGAGTAAAAAATGAGTGAAAATTTTATAGTAGAAGTATATTTTAAAGATGATATAGAGATTAAAAATATTAGGTATGATGAAATTCATGATTTTTTAGATAAAAACTGTAAAATTATAAAAAAAGATTATATTTTTTATGAAAATGTTAAATTAGAATACTATAATCCATTTAAACTATATTCATACATTAAATATGAGGTTGTAAATTTTGATAAGAATATAAACACACAACTTTTACTATTTCCTGAAATAAAATTAGTAAAATCTAAAACTAAAGTAAGTAATGATGGGACTCATAATATCAGTGTTTCTATAGAACAAATAAATAATATAATAGAAAAAATTGATGATATTTATTTTATTAGAAGAAATTTAAATAAATTTACTAAATATATAGATGATAAAAAGAAAAATGATTTTTTAAAAGAATTAAAATTATTATCTAGTTTAAAATATGATTTAAAGCGTGAGACTTTTTCTTTAAGAATAATAGATATTAAAAAAGAAACGTATGCAATTGAAAAAATAATAAAAGAATATATATCTTTATTGGGATTGAATATAAAATTTAGTATTAGTCATAATGATATAAAAATAGATAAAACGATGTTTGATAAGATTAAAGAACCATTAATTGATGTATTGCATAATTCTGTTTTATCATTTTTTGAAACTAAAAATTCAAATATTAATTGTAAAGAAAAGTATAGTTTAGAATTAAATTTAAAACAAGAAAAATATAATTTAATTATTGAGATAGTTGAAAAAGGTAATGATTTAGATATTGATAAAATATATAATAATGCTTTAAAATCAAATATATTAAATAATAGTGAATCATATACTAAAAAGGATATATTATTAAGTATATTAAATAAAAATTATATCAATGCTTTAGAAGATTTAGAAGAAAAAGAAAAAATAATGAACTTAATTAAAATAAATAATTTAATAAATGAATTAGATGGAAAAGTTTCTATATCATATATTGATGATATTATGAAATTTAATATTAATATACCATTTAAAATATTATTTATTAATGGTTTTATTTTTAGTGAAATTAATAAAACGTATGTAATAAATACTGAATATATAGTTGATACCTTTGAGTTTGATAATAAGAATATAAGTAATTTAAATGGATATAATTATTATAAGTATAAAAATAATGATATAGAATATATTAAATTACCAATAGAAATTGAAGAAAAGGATAGACTTGGATTGTTAATTAAAACAAATAATAAATATACGATAATAGATGTAAATAAACAGCATTATTTTGAAGATATATTTTTTAATAAAGATGAGAAATCAAAAATATATATGGGAGAGGTATTATTAAGATCGGTTAAAAAAGCTAAAATATTAAATATAGAAAGTATAATTGATATGTTGAAAGGTTAATATGAAAATTAAATATATAAAGGAAATTTTAGAAAAAATTAATCAAATAGAAAAAATATTAGTTCAAATTCAAAATCCAAAAGAAGAAGAATTTGTATATTTAACTAAGATTATTAATGAGGTTGAAAATAATATATATTTTTTAGGAAATAATGAGGATATTAGTATAGTTTCTACACTTAAAAAAATATTTGTGTATATTGAAAGATACCCTTATCAATTTTTCGTGTTTAAATATTTAATATTTGAAACGTTGCTAAATTTTGAATCATTATATAATTTGTATAGTACTAATGATGTAGAAAAAATAATGGATTTAAGAGATAAGTTAAATTTTAACATGTTTAATTTAAAAAAAGAGCTTGAAATAATAAATAAGAATAAAAATTATTATTATATCAATTTCACTTTAGATAAAAATACACCTTATTTTTATCTTTCAAGAAGAAATATTTTATCAAGATTAAATGAATATGGTAAACCATATAATTATATTCCAATTTCATTAGATGATGATAGATATACATACTTTATATTAGATTTTAAAATAGAAAATAATATAGATGTTTTATCATTACTTGAAGAAATTAAAAATGATGATGAAGGTATACTTGATTATAAGTTTAATAAACTTGAAAATGATAAAAATATATATAATGTTAAATTGTATTTAGATGAGATAAATGATGAAACATATGAAAATATTTTAGAAAAAATTAATAAAGAAATATTACTTGATATTATATCTTATGAAAATATGTATGATATTTATGTATATGCTAAAAATCAGTTAGAAATACTTAAAATTATTAATTCTATTAATAATGAAAAGATATATTTTGTTTTGTCTAAAAATATTAATAATAGGGAAACAAAAGGTATAGCAGTAAATGGAATTAACGTAAATAATGTAGAAAAAATTAGAAAACTAATTTCTATAACTATGCTTGATAAAAAAATTTTAGATATAATACATCGTAATTTTGTAGATTTTGTTGGTAAACAATTTTTAGAATATTTGAAAGAAAATTATAATATAGAAAATGGTAAATACATAGTTTAAACAGTGTAATTAAATTGTATTTACCATATATTTATGATATAATAATAAGAAAAAGAGAGGTAATTAATGAGGAATAATAATAGAAAAAATAATGAATTAAGAGAAATAAAAATAACTAGAGAATATATAAAATATCCAGAGGGTTCAGTTTTAATAGAATTTGGAAATACTAAAGTAATTTGTAATGTTACTATAGAAGAAAAAGTACCACCTTTTCTTAAAAATTTAGGACAGGGGTGGGTAACCGCTGAATATTCAATGTTACCAAGATCAACTAATACGAGAAATAAAAGAGAATCAAGTCAAGGTAAATTAAGTGGTAGAACTATGGAAATACAAAGACTTATAGGAAGATCACTAAGGGCTGCACTTGATTTGAAAAAATTAGGTGAAAGGACAATAATTGTAGATTGTGATGTAATTCAAGCTGATGGAGGAACAAGAACAGCCTCAATTACAGGAGGTTATTTAGCTATGGAAATAGCTATTAATAAATTACTTTCATCAGGTGTGTTGAATGAAAATCCTATTAAAGCAAAGGTCGCAGCTATAAGTGTAGGAAAGGTTTCAAATGAGTTACTTCTTGACTTAGAATTTTATGAAGATTCACATGCTGATGTAGATATGAATATAGTTATGAATAACAAGGGAGAATTTATTGAAATACAAGGAACAGGTGAAGATACTACATTTACAAAAGAGGAGTTAGATAAATTTATTGAACTTGCAAATTTAGGATTTGAAAAATTATTTGGATTATAGGAGAAAAATGATTAAAATTGATATTTTAGATTTATCTCTAAAGGAATTAGAAGAAATATTTTTAGAATTAGATTTAAAAAAATTTAATGCTTTACAAGTTTATCAATGGTTACATAAAAAATTGGTGTTTAACTTTGATGAATTTTCTAATATTTCTAAAGAAACAAGAGAATTATTAAAAGAAAAATTTGAAATAGGAACATTAAAATATGTTACACATCAAGTATCTAAAGATAAAGAAACTATAAAATTTTTATTTTCATTACCAGGTAAAAAATTAATTGAATCGGTTTTATTAAAATATAGAAATAGATATAGTATATGTGTTTCATCTCAAGTTGGTTGTCCTTTAAAGTGTGATTTTTGTGCAACGGGTATGATGAAATTTGAAAAAAATTTAAAAGCTTCAGAGATATTAATGCAATTTTATTATTTACAAAATTATTTGAAGGATAAAAATGATAAAATATCTAATGTTGTATATATGGGTATGGGTGAGCCATTTTTAAACTATGAGGCAGTTAATAAATCTATAAATATACTTAATTCAAAGGAAGGCCAAGATTTTTCTAAAAGAAATTTCACTGTGTCAACTTCAGGATTAATTAAAGAAATAGATAAATTTTCAGAAGATCAAAAACAAGTTGGACTAGCTATTTCATTACATAGTATTAATGATGAAAGAAGAAGTGAATTAATGCCTATTAATAAGATTAATCCATTAGATAAATTAAAAAATTCATTATTAAATTATCAAAATAAAACAAAAAATAGAATTACGTTTGAATATATATTAATTGATGATTTTAACTGTGAAAAAGAAGATGGAGTTGCCTTGGTGAAGTTTATGAAATCATTTAATCATTTAGTAAATTTAATACCATATAATAAGGTGGAAGGAAAACCATATAAAACACCTAGCTTACAAAAACAAAGGGAATTTTATAATTACTTACTATCACATAAGATAAATGTTACTCTTAGAGAAACTAAAGGTGAGGATATACAAGCTGCATGTGGACAGCTTAAAGTAAAAAAAGAGGAGATTACAAATGAAGAAATTAATTAAATATTTTTCACTGCTTATAGCAAGCTTATTTATTATAGGATTTTTTAGTTTAGCCTATATAGTTTATGAAGTTAATAAGAGTTATCCACCTGAATTAATAGAAAATTATAAACCACTAATACCATCAACTATATATGATATTAATGGAAATCAAATTGATTTAATAACTATTGAAAAAAGAGATCCTATAAGTATAAGTGAAATTCCTAAAATGCTTCAAGATGCTTTTATTTCTGTTGAAGACAAAAGATTTAGAGAACATAATGGACTTGATTATATAAGACTTACTAAAGCTTTAATATTAAATGTTACAAAAACTGGTCGTGAAGGTGGATCAACTATAACTCAGCAATTAATTAAAACAATATTTTTAACACCTGATAGATCTTTAAAAAGAAAAATAGTAGAAGCAGTTTTAGCAACTAGAATGGAAAGAAAATATACAAAAGATGAAATATTAGAACTATATTTAAATACTATAAACTTTGGTAGAGGAGCTTATGGTATTAAAAATGCTGCTAAAAATTATTTTGGTAAATTACCTTCAGAATTAACTGTTGGAGAAGCAGCTATATTAGCTTCAATACCAAAATCACCTGCTAAATATTCAAAATTAGAAAATGCTTTAGAAAGACAAAAGGTTGTATTAAATTTAATGTATAAAAATGGAGCTATAACTAGAGAAGAATATGAGAATGCAAAACAGGAAAATATATCTTTTGTTAATTTAGATACTAAACATTTATCAGATGATGAAAGAATATCTAAATCTAATATTTCTCCAGAATTTACAACTATAGTGATTAATGAAGTTAAAAAAATTCTTCAAATTACTACAGAAGAAGATGAAAAATTATTATTTAATGGATATAAAATTTATGCAACAGTAGATATTAACATGCAAAAAGCTGCTTATAAAGCATTTGCAAGTAATAATAATTTAAGAAATAGAAAAAATTTAGAAGCTGCACTAATTTCTATTGATCCTTCAAATGGATTTGTTAAAGCAATGGTTGGAGGTAAAAAATATCAAAAAGGTGATTTTAATAGAGCATTAAATGCTAAAAGACAGCCAGGTTCATCTTTTAAACCTTTTATATATTTAGCAGCACTTTTAAATAATTATACTATGGCAACTACACTTGAAGATTCACCAAGTACATTTGGTAAATGGACCCCTAAAAATTATGATTGGAAATTTAGAAACAATTTAACACTTCTTAAGGCATTAGAAATATCTGATAATATTGTTGCTGTAAAAGCTTTAGATTTAATTGGTCTTAAGAAATTTAATGCACTTTGGGAAAGTTTTGGATTTTCAAAAGAAGATATACCTCAAGATTTAACTACATCTTTAGGTTCTATAACTCTTTCACCTATAGATATGGCAAAAGCTTATTCAATAATTGCAAATGGTGGAAATAAAATTGAACCTCAATTTATTTATAAGATTGAAAATAGATTTGGTGATGTAATATATGAAGCAGATACAAGTAAAGAAAAGGTTTTAGAACCTGAATATGCTGCGTTAATAACACATATGATGGAATCAGTTGTTAAAAATGGGGGAGGTAAAGGAGCACAATTATATGCAAAAGGTGATGATGTACCAGTAGCAGGAAAAACAGGTACAACGAGTGATTATATTTCTGCTTGGTTTACTGGATATACACCTACTTTAGTAACTGTAGTTTATGTTGGAAATGATGATAATAAATCTATGGGACGTGGAATGAGTGGAGCTAGTGCTGCATTACCTATATGGAAAAATTATATGCAAACTGTTGTTAATTTAGGAAACTTTGATATAGGTAGTTTTGAATTTATTAAAGATGGAATTGAAACAGAAAAATTAGTTAAGAAAATCATAGATTTAAAATCAGGATTACTTGATAGTGATGGTGTTAATGCTAGAGAAGCTTTATTTATTTCTGGTACAGAACCAGTTGAATTAGAAAATATTATATATGAAGGCTATTAAAATGAATATCATTAGTGTAAATTTTACATTAATGATATTTTTTATTTATTTTCTTTACATTTTAGAAATAATATGCTAGTATATACCAAATAACGAGATAGAGGTGCAAAATTCAACAGTAAAATTTATGAACTAGTCAATGTGATGATTAAATTTGAAAGGGGAAATTGCCGAACTTATGTATTTGACAACTACATAGGTGGGATTATAAATAACATTTATAATACTGTCATTATAAAATATAATGTTGAGCTATTGGTTAAGTATAGTTATTTTTTTATACTTACTGATAGAATTCTATCAGTTTTTTTATTTAGAAAGGAAAAAGTATGAAAAGAAAAATTGTATTATTCGTATTGCTAATATTATCTGTTTTTTCTTTAGGTATGGATAAGCTAAGGGTAGGAATGGAAGCAGGATATGCACCTTTTAATTGGTTTCAAAGTGATGATAGAAATGGTGCAGTAAAATTGAGAAATGGTTATGTTGGTGGCTATGATGTAGAAATAGCAAAAATTATTGCAGAAAAACTTGATATGGAACTAGAAATAGTACAAAGTGATTGGGATTCATTATTAGGACCAGCATTAAATTCAGATAAAATCGATGTCGTAATTGCAGGAATGTCACCCACTAAAAAAAGAAAAGAAAATTTAGAATTTACAAATCCTTATTATGAATCAGATTTAGTAATAGTTGTAAAAAATGATTCTAAATATTTAGCTGCTAAGAATATACAAGAATTTTCTAATAGTAAATTAACAGCACAGTTAAATACGTTTCATTATACTGTATTAGATCAAATAATGGGATTAAAAAAAGAAAATGCAAGTGAAAACTTTTCTAATATGCTTGTTGCATTAGTATCAGGTAAAATAGATGGATATATTTCTGAAAAACCAGGAGCTTTATCAGCTAAAATATCCAATCCTAATATATCCTTTGTTGAGTTTTCTAAAGATAATGGGTTTAAATATGATAGAGATGATGTAAATGTTGCTATAGCATTAAAAAAAGGTAATATTGAACTTAGAAATAAAATTAATAGTATATTATCTGAAATTTCTATTGAACAAAGAGAAGAAATAATGAAAAGAGCAATAGAAACACAACCTAATCAAAGTTCAGATGTATTACCTGTTAATTTCTTTGGTTGGATAAAATATTTTATTGTTAATTATTGGAAAGATTTTTTACAAGGAACATTAACTACAATTAATTTATCTTTAATAGGAACTTTTTTTGGATTTATTATCGGATTAATATTATCTTTATTAAGAGATGAAAGAAATGTTAATAAAAACTCGTGGTTATCAATATTTACATACAATATATTTAAATATTTTGTATCAATATATGTAACATTTATTCGTGGAACTCCTATGATAGTTCAAGCAATAATATTCTATTATGGATTTTCACAAATAACTGGAATAAATATTCCAGCACTAACATCAGCTTTAATAATAGTTTCATATAATACTGGAGCATATATTACTGAAATTATTAGAGGTGGAATAGACTCAATTGAAAAAGGTCAATATGAGGCAGCACAGGCATTGGGGATGAATCATTTTAATATTATGAGAAAAGTTATACTTCCTCAATCCATTAGAAATGTAATGCCATCCGTTGCAAATGAATTTATTATTAATATAAAAGATACTTCTGTACTATTTTCTATAGGTGTTACAGAATTATTTACTACTTCAAAATCTATAGTAGGTTCACATGTAAGATATTATGAAGTTTTTGTTATTACTTGTGCTATATATTTTGTATTAACTTATTCATTATCTAAATTATTTAGATACTTAGAAAAGAAAATGGATGGAAATAAAGAATATGAAATTGAGGGATAAATATGAGTATAATTAAAGTTATGAATTTAAAAAAGAGTTATGGTAAAAGAAATATATTAAATGGAATAAATTTTGAAGTAAATGTTGGTGAAGTTATTTCAATTATAGGTTCTTCGGGATCAGGAAAATCCACTTTATTAAGATGTTTAAATTTACTTGAAACATATGATGACGGTAATGTTACATATAAAGATATTGATATTAAGGATAAGAAAATATCACTTAATAAATATAGAAGTAAGGTTGGGATGGTGTTTCAACAGTTTAATTTATTTAATAATTTAAATGTACTTGAAAACTGTATGTTAGCACAAATAAGTGTTTTAGGTAGAACAAGAGAAGAAGCAAGAAATAACGCTATAAAATATTTAGAAAAAGTTGGAATGTCCAAATTTATTAATGCCAGACCAAATCAATTATCTGGTGGACAAAAACAAAGAGTTGCAATAGCAAGGGCACTTTCTGTAAATCCAGAATTATTATTATTTGATGAACCAACATCTGCGTTAGATCCTGAAATGGTTGGAGAGGTTTTAAAAGTTATAAAAGAACTGGCAGATGAAGGTTTAACTATGATAATAGTAACACATGAAATGGATTTTGCAAGAGAAGTCTCTGATAAAATAATTTTTATGGATAGTGGAATTATTCTTGAAGAAGGACATCCAGATGAGATATTTACTAATCCTAAAAACGAAAGAACAAAAGAATTTTTATCGAGAATATTGAAATAAAAAACTATTTAAGAATTTTATTATAATATTCTGTATAAGTTGGTAGTTTAAAAAATATAATAAAAAGAAATGAGGTTAATATGAAAAAAAATAAATCATTATTTAACATACTATTATTATTTATTACATTTTTGACAATAGAAAATATTTTTGCAAATAGACAAACTACAGATTTAATGCCAGAAGGATTAAAAAAACGAAATGGTATGAATTATGAAATAAAACCAATATATTATGGAATAGGAGATCAAAATAAAAATAGTATTAGTGTGGGTTCTAAAACAGAACATGGTGGAGAATACTCAATAGCAATTGGAAATAAAAGTTCAAGTGAAGGATATGCTGCAGTAACACAAGGGTATGAAGCGCAAGCTGATGGATACGCTTCAATATCACATGGATATGGAGCAAAATCTGGAGCAAATTATGCAATAGCACAAGGATATAAAGCACAAGCTGAAGGAGGGACTTCAATATCAATAGGAAGTAATTCAAAAGCTGGAAAAGCCTTTTCAATAGTACTAGGAAATGAAGCTAAAACTAAAGGAGAATATTCAATAGCAATAGGTGATCAAGCAGAGGCCAATTCAGAAAAATCAGTAGCTATAGGATCTAATAGTAAGACAACAAATGCAGTAAAAACAAATGAAGTTACAATAGAAAATATAAAATATAATGGATTTGCAGGAAATAATCCTGTTTCAGTAGTATCTATAGGAGATAAAGATAAGGAAAGACAACTACAGAATGTTGCAGCAGGACAAATAAGTAGCACATCTACTGATGCAATAAATGGTTCACAACTTTATTCAACAAATAAGATTTTTGGATATTTTGCAAGTTCAGTTAAAGATATTTTTGGTTCTAATGCAAATTTGGATATAAATGGTAAAATAACTATGTCAAATATTGGTGGAACTAGTAAGAATACTATACATGATTCAATAAAAGAGAATTTTGATAAAAATAAAGAAACGAGTGAAAAATTAGAGAAATTATCTACAAATACCTTATCATTTGATGGAGATAGTGGAACTACAGAAAAACAAATGTTAAATAAAAATAGTGGACTGAATTTTAAAATTAAGGGTTCTGATCATATTATAACAAAAGCAAATGGAAATGAAGTTAATGTAGATTTATCAGATAAAATTAAAAAAGATATAGAAAAAGGAGTTGCAGCAAATAGTGGAATAGCAAATGCAATAGCAATGGCAAATTTATTACAAGTAAATAATAAAGGACATAATCTTTCAGGATCATATGCTTACTATAATGGAGAGAATGCTTTTGCTTTAGGATTTTCTGGAACAAATGATAATATAGTGTATAGAGCAAGTGGATCACTTAATACAAAAGGATATTTAGCATTAGGAGCAGGAATAAGTTATCAATTTGGAGGTTATGATAATGATTCAAAAGAAAAAGATACAACTATTAATATTTATTTAGAAAGATTGAATGCTTTAAATGATAAATTAGATAAACAAAATGGCAACATATGTCAAGAGCTTGAAAGATTTAGAGAAAAATTAAAAAATTATGAAAGCATTAAAGTAAATGAAGATGATCTATATACATTAAATGGATATAAGATGGGAGCATCAGAATTAACAAGTTCACAAATAGATATACTTAGGAATATTGTGAAAGAATTAAACATTAATTTTAAGAACAGAAAAATATATATAACAGGGTATACAGATAATGTATCAAATGAAAATTTCAATCTTGAATTGGGGTTAAGGAGAGCAAATAAAGTTGCTGAAAAATTAAGAGAATTAGGATTAGATGGAAGTATATCTATAAGAAAGGTAAGTTCATCAGGATATAGTAATATTGTGGAAACAAATAAGAATTCAACAGGAAGATATTTAAATAGAAGAGTAGAGATTGCATTAAGATAATATTTTCTGATAAATAAGATAGAACAATGTTCTATCTTGTTTTTTTGAAAAAATTATGTTAAACTATTGTAGATGGCTGGGTGGCGAAATCGGTAGACGCAGCAGACTCAAAATCTGCCGAGAAATCATAAGGGTTCGAGTCCCTTCCTAGTCACCATTTTTTTTTGAAAGGATGATACTATGGAATTAAAGTTAACTAAAAAAGAAATAGAAATATTCAATAAAAATGAAGAAGCAGTAAAAATGAATTTAGTTTCGAAAGCTATATATAATGAAAGTTTAAATTATGAATTTGATGAAAGTGATAAGAAAAATATATGGTTTAGCGAAGAAAATTTAGTTTTAGAATTATATATGAGAAAAAAAGTTGAACCAAGAGTTATGGTTAATGAAAATTCTATTATAGAAGTATATAACAAAAATAAAGAATATTTTGAACAAAATAAAATACCATTTAATGAAGCAAGAGAAATTATAAAAAAAGATTTAACCGAACAATCAAACTATTTATTATTTGAAGATTTAGTTAAAAAATTGATGAATGAAATGGATGATAATGTTGTTTTATCAAAAGAAGATATATTATTTACAAAAGGAAATGAAAATTTAATTAAATCTATATTATTAATAAATGTATTGAAAGAAAATGCTAAAAAAGATAATTTTTTTGAGGAAAATAATGAAGAAATAGAATTAATTAAAAAAGATGCAAGACTTAATTATTATTTAAATAAATTAATTGAAGAAAAAGCAATAATTTCTAATCAAACTGTATTAGATGAAATGCAAAAATTCTCAAAAGAAAATTTTGAAGCAGTTAAAAATTATTCTCAAGAAGAATTATTTAAATATGTTGGAGATAATTTACTTAATGCAAAAATTGCAGAAGTTAAAAATGAAATAGTTGAAAGAGTAATTAAGGAATATGATATAGAAAAACTTGTAAAGGAATATATAAAATAAATAAACATGAAATTTAGGAACAAAGAACTTTGGGAATACTTTTTTGATAAGCCCAAAAAACATTATAATATATACATGTATGAAATGCCAAAATATCCTAATCATTTAATATTTGATGATGAAGAAATTTTGAATTCAAAAGGTATGTGGAATGAAATTTATTTTAAAAATAATAATGAATTACATTTAGAAATTGGAAGTGGAAGTGCTAATTTTACAAATAATAAAGCATTACAAAATCCTAATATTAATTTTTTAGGTGTTGAACTTAGATTAAAAAGATTAGTTCAAGCTGCGAGAAAAGCAGAAAAAAATAATTTGAACAATTTACTATTTCTAAAAAAGAGAGTGAATTCACTTAAAGAATTTATAGGTGATAATGAACTTTCAGGTCTGTATATTAATTTTCCAGATCCTTGGGAAAACGAGGAACATAAAAGAATATTTGGACCTAAACTTTTAAATGATTTAGATGTAGTATTAAAATCAGGTTCAAAAATATATTTTAAAACAGATCATTTGAATTATTATTTAGATATTTTAGAATTAATAAAAGATAGTAAAAACTATGAAGTTGTTTATCATACGGATGATTTACATAATTCCGAAAAGGCTTTGGATAATATAAAAACAGAATTTGAACATTTATTTTTATCTAAACATAATATGAATATTAAATATATTGAAATAATTAAAAAATAATATAAATGTACCTAAGATGGTACATTTTTTATTTCAAAAATTACTTTAATTAAAATAAAATTAAAAAATACTTGACATTAAAATTAAAAAATAATATAATGAGTTATCAATTAATGGAAGGAGGTTAGTTGGGAAATTTTAGGGGGTTAATTGATATATAAGGGGGAGAGTTATTGGAGGTTATAAAACAAACAAATCGTACATTACTGTTCGAAAAATTTAATGAAGAGGTTTATGATATATTAACTTTAATAGGTGATGTTGAAAATATTAGTAGTTTAGATGATGAAAAAATTCAAGAAATAAATAAGCATTTATTAGTATCGGATTTTAATGAATTTTTAGAAAAATTTGAACCAAAAATTTATTCATATATGGATGTTGAAAATAAAAGAATTGGATATACACTTACAAAAAATGAAAATATTCCAGATTCTATGTATACAACAATATATATTAATAATGAAAATACTTTTATAAGAATGTTATCAACATTGATTGAAAATAGAAAAAATTTAGATCAGAAAAATGTAGATTTTAAATTTGAGGATATTTTAGAGTTAATATCACCGAGAAAAATAATAGAAAATATAAAACAACAAAGAAAAGAAATCAATTATCTATTTGCAAAATATGAAGCTTTAAGCGATAAAAGTCCTAAAAAACTTGATGTTGGAGATTTATTAAATTATAAATTTCAAGAAGCATCAAAAAATTACAATAATATTTTAGCGATGTTACCATTAGCTATAGAAGATATAAAAACTAGACTTGAAATTGGAGAGAATAAAGAAAATGTAAATATTGAGGAAATAAAACTGGGTTATTTAGAATTTTCAGATGGAGGAGAAATAGAATTTATAGAGGATCAGTTGGAATTAGAAACTGTAAAACTTTTACCAAATAATAGTCAAAAATTATTAGAAATATTTGAAAATGATTATTATGAAAGTATTGAAAAGCCAAATAATTATGTAGCTAATTTAATTAAAAGAACATATGTTCCGATAACGACTAATAATCTTAAAATTGATTTTGAAAAAGAAGTAAATAACTATAATCAATATTTAGAACTGTATAAAAATTCTCAAGAAGATTTTATCAAGATTGCTAAAGAATTAATAGAGAAGGTTATGGGGGTTAAATTATTCTTTGATCAATATTCAGTAAATACTAAAGGAATGCTACCAAAATTACTTATTACTAATGTTGACAATGAATTATTAATTCAAGTTAAAAACAGAGAAAAAATAGAAAAATATTTAAGAACTGTTAATGATAAAAATGAATTTGAAAATACAATATGGTTTTCTATTTTTCCAAACATTTCATTAAAAGATGACTTCAAGAAGAGTAGTAAAAATATATTTAGTGGTAATAATGATATTAAATCAAAAAATGTAAATACTGTACAGGATTTATCTAATTTAATGGAAATACTTTATAAACATAAAGTACAGACTTTTATTAGTTTTGAAAGAAATAATGAGAATACTTTTGAAAATCTTGCCATATATGGAATTAATAAGTATGTTGAAAAAACACAGGTATTAGAAAATAGTAAATTTTCAGAATACATTATACCAGTTTTACCTAATTTAACTTTAATACCAAAAGATAAATCTGGAATTAAAATTGATAAAAAAGCAATTATAAATGAAGATGGAGTATTTTTCAACGATGGAGATAATTTAGAATTTTTCTTAGACGGGATTTATATAGATGCTGCATATATAGCTGCTGGATTAGTTGCAGCATATCAATGTCCTATTTATTTAAAAGAAAGATTTAAAAATGTATCAAATAATCCAGGTGTTAGATTTAACATAGAAGCAGAAGATAATTCATTAATTGTAAGAACAGTAATGGCACGTGAAATTAGTGGATTTACGGTTGGAATAAAAGAAGAGATAAATAGTAAAAATTATGGATTTATTTTTGCATCTGAACAAGCACAAATAAATAATGAAAAGGTAAAGAATATAACAGTTTATAAAGCTAGAAATTTATATAAAACAAGTAATAATAATTACGAGAGTATATATAAAACTTTAACAACGACCTATATAGAAAGACTATTAAGATTTATGAGTAATGATTTTAAATCAGATAAATTAAATTATTTTTTTAGTAATAGTCCAAATAGCCAAAAGAGTATTTGGTTAAAAGAATCTACAACAGTAAATGCAATATTAAGACAGGGTGATGATATATCACATGTAATAGATGAACAAAATAATACTTGTCAATTGAATTTAGTATTCCTTGGAGAAGTTAAAAATCTTAAAATTGAAATAAATAAAACTAATTAAAGGTGGGGTAATTAATGGGATTTAAGTTGAATTTAAAAGGAAGTAGCGAAGAATTTACAGTAGAGCAA
Source organism: Streptobacillus notomytis (assembly GCA_001612575.1). GTDB lineage: Bacteria > Fusobacteriota > Fusobacteriia > Fusobacteriales > Leptotrichiaceae > Streptobacillus > Streptobacillus notomytis. The sequence continues at coordinate 55,359 of LJRV01000308.1, read as the reverse complement.
GAAAATATTGTAAGTGTTAAGTTTTTATCAGATACAAATGATAGCTCTAATGCAAGATCTACAGATCTTAGTATAGGACTTGAAATAGAAGGTAAGATAATACCTAGTATAGGTCAAAATGATGTTGAAGATCCGACAAGAAAACTATTACTTTGGTCCTTGGTTAGTGCAGAAGACTTAGAAGCATATAAAAATGTTACTCTTGAAATAATTTTAGCTGGAAATGTAGTTAGAAAAGTAAATTTAACTAATGCATTTCTAATAGATTATAATGAATATTTTGATGAAAAGAATGGTAATGGAACTTTCTTATTAAAAATTAGGCAAAAAAAGGAAAAAATAAAAGAAATAGTAATTGAAGGTGGATATCAAAAATAGGGGGTTAAATGTTAGAAAATGAATATATTGTACCTAAGTTTTCAACTAAGACAGTATTAAGAAGTGTAGATTTATTATCAATAAATAAAAATATAGATAGTGCTAGCTTTTTAAAATATATTGATTATGAAGAAGGAATAATTTCAGGATTACATCCTACAACTGATGGTGAAAAGATATTTATAGATAAAGGAATATATAAATTTAACAATGAAGTTATATTATTAGATGAAAAAATTTATATTAACATTCCTGATGATGAAGGTGAATTTATAGTATACATAGTTACAGAAAATTATGAAAAAGAATATACTGTAAATAAAAAGATATATTTAAAGATAAGTAAAATTGAAGAAATTGATTCTATGGAAGTTGTAAGATTTAATTTAAGAAATGGTGCAACTTTAAAAAATTATGATTATGAATTAAAAAAATTCTCAAAAGAATATAATTCTTTAAACATTAATGAAGTTAAATATTCTAAGACAGGAATTAATCCCAAATTACTTAAAATATGGTCTAATAAAATGATGGAATTAAAACTTGAAGAAAGTATGGATTTATGGATATCATCTTTATGTAATATAGAAACAATTAATATTGAAGTATTGAAAAAATATATATTTACTAAATTTAAATATTATAAAGAAAAAATGACAAATACAGAAATATTAATTAAACTATATGAAATATTAAATATGTTAGCAAAATCTAACAAAGAATTTGATTTTGATAAAAAAGTAGAAGTAGAGTAATATGAGAAAATGGTTTACCATATTTAAAGTGAAGTTATTTAAATATATTATGCCAAATTCAAAAATTTATGGTAAAGTTAAATTTAAAAAAATTAATTCATACACACAATATATGATATTTTTGATTATTTTAATACTAATATTTATATTATTTATATCAATTAGATTCTCATATAAAGGTTTACTTATTTTTTATTCACTACTTAATGTTTATATACTGTATTTTTTTCTTTTTTATTATCCTTATGAAAGAAAAAGAAATATTAGATATATTAATAAGATCTTACAAGAAAAAAAAGAGGAATATATAAAAGAATTAAATGATGAAAAAATAAAATTAAGTATAGATACCATAAAAAAATTAACACTTAAAGATGATTTTGATTATGATATATATTCTTGGGATATTAAAAATAAAGCTTCAATAGTAATAGGTAAAAAATCTGAAAAAAATTATGATATAGATATTGATTTATCTAATCATGAGTATTCACATTTAATAAGTAGAATACATGGATTATTAAATAAGGTTGATGGAAAATGGTATTATGAAGATTTAAATTCTAGAAATGGAAGTGGAATAGAAAGAAAAAATAAGATAAAGGAAAAATTATTACCAAATAAATCATATTTAATTGAGGTAGGGGATATTATATATGTCGGTGTGATAAAGATATTGGTTAATTAAGGTGTGATTTAATGAAATTATTGAAATGTAGTAATGGACATATGTATAATACAAGCAAATATTCAAATTGTCCGTATTGCGATGGAAATAAAATAAATATTGAAAAAGAAGAAGAAAAAAAGCCAATAATATTAGAAGGCGATACTAAAACCTCAGTTTTTTGGATTAAGGAAACTAATGTTTCACCAGTAGTAGGATGGTTAGTATGTATTTCTGGATCTGAAAAAGGAAAAGATTATAGATTAATAAATGAAAGAAATTTTATAGGTCGATCTTCTGAAATGCATGTATGTATTGAAAATGATCAAACAATAGCGAGGAAAAATCATTGTTCTATAACATATAATCCTAAACAAAGAGTTTTTGTAATATCTCCAGGTGAAAGTAGTGGATTAGTATATTTACAAGGAAAAGCTTTATATGAAAGTAAACAAATTTTAAACTTAGATATCATAGAAATGGGGGAGAACAAATTCATATTCATAGAACTTTGTGGTGTGAATTTTGACTGGAATTATTGATGGATAATAAAAAGTTAGATATTTTACCCTGTTGTATAAATGAAAAGGATACCCATTTTGTATATTATGAAACTGAAGAATTTACAATAGGGGTATCTATTTTTATTGAAGGTCAAGGTAAAATAGAATTATTTGATAATTTAATGGAAGAATTAATTTATAGATTTACAGAAAATACTGTATTTAATTCAAAATATATAAAAAAATTAATTACAGAAATACTTTTTGAATTTGAAGATAGGGTAATAGTTGAAAATATTGAAAATACTAAAATATATTTATCGTGTATATTAACAGATTATTGCAATGTAATTTATGTATATATGAAAGATTATTATTTTAATATAATAAGAGATGATGAAATATTTTTTAAAAATCAAATAATTGAAAAAGGAGATATAATTGGATATACGGAACTATTTCCCTTAATTGAAAATGATTTAATAGAAATACGTATAGGTAATAAAAAAATTGTTGAATTTAAAATACTTAAAATAAATAAGATATCAAAATTTACAAATAATAACTTTTTTATAAAATTTACAATATTATTTTTAATATTTTTTGTATTTATATATTTTATATTATCAAACATTTATTTAAATAATAGTTTTAATCATATTGAAAACATATTTACAAAGGTGAATAATAATAATTTTGATTATTTATCAAATGAAAAAAAGTTAATTGAAATTGAAAATAGGTTAATACTTATAGATAAAAAATACATTTATTATACAGGTAAGAATATAGAAAAAAGAGAAAAGTTAAAAAATAAGTTAAGCTTAGAGAAGAATAAAAATAATATATTTAAAAATATTTTTGAAATTAAAAATATAACAAAAAAAATGATAAAAAATAGAGAATTTTTAAAAGCCAAAAATGAATATGTTAATATAAAAAATAAGATAGAGGACATCTCGCCCAAATTATTAATAGATATTAATAAGGATATAGCTGAGTTAGACAAATTAATAATTGAACAAAATAATGAATTATTTTTAGTTGGAGAGGACATAATTAAAAATACTGATATTTTAAATAATTTAATAGAGGTATATAAAAAATCAAAATTTGAAATAGATATAAATGATTTAGAAGATAGAAAAAATAATAATTTTAAAATATTAGATAATTTAAAAATAAAATTGGATAAGAGATATCTTAAAATTGATGATTTATTAGACCAAAATATTTCAGAAGGTTTAAAAGAAATAATTTATTTAAAGCAAGAATATAGTAAATTGGAATTTAATAAAGAAGTTGAATATTTAAGTAAAAAAGAAATTGAAATATCAAATAAAATATTAAATTTAGAAAGTAAAATGAATGAATTATATAATAGACATAAAGAATACTATGAGATTAAAGAATACACTACATCTATTTCATTTCTTGAAAAATCACTTTATTATGCTAATTTGTTGCATAATGACAATAAAATTAAAGAGCTAGAAGGTAGAATTAGATTAATTTATAAACAAAAGAAAAAAATAGAAATGGAAAATATAAAAAAAGTTGAAGATATAAAAGATAAATTGAAATTAGAAAATGATATGAAATATACCATTAAATTATCAATAGAAAAAGGTGATAAATCATTAAAAAATGATGAGTATGAGAAAGCGTTTATAGAATATAAAAAGGCTATAGAATTAATGGATAAAGTAAATTATTCAAAAAAAATAAAATTAGATATTGAGAAAAAGGTAGAATATATTAAGAAAAAAAAGGGCAAAAAATGGTGGGAATTATGGAAATGAAATATTATAAAAAAATATTTAATATTAATTTACCAGAATATAATTTTATGTTTAATTACGAAATAAATACCATGTTTTTCTTATTAAAAAATGAGATTTCATTTATACCTAGAATATTAAAAGTTAAAATAAGAAAAAATAATAGGGAAATTTTTTATGAAAAAATAAAAGGTAAGACTCTTAATGAAATAAATATATTAAATTATTCATTAAAAGGAAGACTAGAAATATTTAATAAAATTATTATTGCCATAAAAAGAATTCATGATTTAGGTTTAATACACAATGACATTAACTTAGGGAATATAATTATTAATGAAAATAATGTATATATTATTGATTTTTCTGAATCAAGATTTTTAAATGGTGAATATAATAAAAAATATTTTTCATATACTAAAGGATTTTCTTCTTTGGAAAAATATTCAAATATCGAAAAAAATTTTATTGAAAATGATACTTATTCTTTAACATCTATATGTTATTATTTAGTTTTTAATAAAATTTATCCTAACATTTGTGATTCAAATTATATTAATATTGTCCATTCAAATAAAAAATTAGAAAGATTTTTAAAAAAAGGTTTATCCTTGATAAAATATAAAAGGTATAATAGCACAGTTATTATGAAAGAAATGATAAGTGATATAATTGAAGAATTATAATAAAAATGAATTAATAGTAAAAAATAATTATGAACTATATGAGATAGCAAGAAAAGAAAATATCGTAGACAGGTATAATTTTGATATAAATAGAAAAAAATTAATAAATAATATATTAAAAAATAATGAGTATAAATATAATAAAAAAATTGAAGAATATCTTGAAATAGGCTATTATTCATTACAGGATTTTTTTGAAAAAAACTTAAGAGTTTTAGAGTTTGAAAAATTTGATATAATTATAGAAGATGTAATTATATATAAAGAAATAATTACTAAAGTTAATATATGTATCACTAAAAATAAGAATATAGATTTAAATATAGTTCTTTTAGTTAATGAATACAGATATATTTATGGTATTTTTAGTACAAAAATTTTAGATATAAATGATGATTACTATAAATGTGAATTAACATTAATACCTGAATTGAATAGATTCACATCAGAATATAATAATGAAAAGATATTCTTTTCATTTTTTGAAGAAAGTTCAGATCTATATAATATTTATTATAATAAATATAAAAGTGAAGTATTAAATGATAGTATTTATGGATATATAGTACCCATAATTAAATATAATATTATACAAAAAGTTGAAAGTATAGAAAATCTTTATGTTAAATTAGGTATAGATAATGTTGAGTCTAAATATTTAAAAGAAGATTATTGTATTGATATTTCAAATTTAGAAGATAATATTTCATTAAATTATGGAACTGAGGCTAAAAATATTTTAAAAGAAAATGAATATAAGACAAATAGAAGTTTTTTTTACTCAAATAGATGATATAATTTATAATTATAATGATGCTATAATTATAAAAGATGAAAATTTAAATAGTCGAATAATAAATTTTTCTGAGTTATTTTTAAAATTTATGAAATTTTATATCAATAAAATAGAATATAAAATAAAAATTAAAATAAATAATGTCCTAATATTGAAAAATGAAGAGGAAGATTTAAATGATAATTTAAGTTTTGAATGTTATCATAATTTAAAGTATTTTATTGGAAAAGACAGAGAATACACATATATATTATCGGACATTAAGTGTTTTAAAATAATTTACGTTAAGCATAGTGTTGTGAATAATAAAGTTTCATACAAATTAAAAATGAGTGAACAAGTGATACATGAAAATACATATCTTACAGAAATAATGTTTTTGAAAATGATAATGGAATATATATTAAATGATAGAAAATCATTATTTAAATATGAAGGTAATATGTTTAATTTTATGAAAGAAAATAGAGATTTTGAAATAAATTTATCTAATAATTATTCAATTTATGTAAGAGAAGAAGCTAAAGAATTGATGAATATGTATTATAAAGATGAAAATTTTAATAATAAAAAAGATTTAGATGATATAATAATTTACCTTTCATTTAAATCTATTTATGATTTTTTTGAAAATTTTAAAATTATAGATATACTTAAAAAATTTAATGATATTAAATTAAGTGGTAAATTAGTATACATGAAATATTTTATTGAGGTTTTAAAAGAATTTATACCTGGAAAAATATTGGAATATAAAAATATAGTAAATGAAAATGAGATATTTAATATTATTGATGATTATGAGAGAAAAAGAGATAAAGGAAATTTAATATTAGAGTATAAGTATATAGAACTTAAATATGATATAAATATTTCATATATTAACTATATAAGTGAAAAAATTAAAATAATATCATTTTATGAAAATATAGTTAATTTTATAGATAAAGATAACAATACTATTTTTATTGAAATTATTATAGAAAAAATTTATCAATATAAAAATAATGAAGAGTTTACATTAATAGTTAATTTTCCACAAGAATATATAGAACTTGATGAAAATGAACTTTTACATACAGATGAATTGGGAATAAAAGACATTGAAATTGATGAGGTTATTAATGATGTAACAAGAATATTTTTATCATTTGAAAGTAGAGATAAACTAAAATTATGTTTTGTTAAACGTATTGAAGATCAATTATTTTGTGCTTTTAATGACATTAATATACCTTGAAAATTGACAAATATAAAATATCCATGTTATACTTAGTCAATTCAGAAACGGAGGTACTATGAAAAAAATACTAACGATATTTTTATTGACTTTAACCTTATTATTAGTTAATGCTAGTGAGAATATTAGTGGTAGTCATATTGAAAATGTCGAAGTTAAAGGAGAAGATATTAAGGAATTAATATCTGAATTAAAAGAACAAAGCCAACCAGTAGAAGAAGAAAATATTAGAGAAATGGTTGAAACAGAAATTTATCAAACAGGAATTGCTTCATATTATGGTGAAAGATGGAATGGAAGAAAAACTGCTAATGGAGAAATATTTGATACATGGAAAGTATCAGCAGCTCATAAAAAATTGCCTTTTGGAACAAAAGTAAAAGTTACTAACATAAGTAACGGTAAATCAGTAACAGTTAGAATTAATGATAGAGGACCGTATATTAAAGGTAGAGTTATTGATTTAAGTAAAGCAGCATTCAAAGAAATTGAAAATTTTGAAAAAGGAATTACTAAAGTTAAGCTAGAAATAGTAAAATAAATTTAAGACATAAAAGTTCAGTTATCTGAACTTTTTTATTTTTTAATTTAAAATTAGTGTTAATTGAAAAAAAATATTCAAAATGTTAGAATTTATATGTAGAAAAATATTAATAAAATAAGTTAAGTTAGAACAATTACTTTCTATCTTTAAATTAAAGGGCAAATAGAATGTTTAATTATAAAAAATATATCGATAAAATACATATAAATATGAATTTAAATATATAAGAAAGTCTTTTTATTGTTTCTTTATATGAAATTATATGTTCTATAATATTATTTTATATAATATTTTTAAAAATAAAGAAGGAGGATTTAAAGATAAAAATATATTTTTATCTGAATAACTATGATTAAAAAAATTAATAAAAAATTAATTAAATTGAGTAGTTTATTTCTATTATCAATTTTAACAATTTTACCTATTTCTAGTTTAGGTAATAACAATATGGAAGCTAGAAAAAATAGCAACTATATTTTAACTAAAGAAGAGTACAAAAAATTATCGGCTGTTCAAATGGCGAAATTGGTTAAGGAAAAAAAGGTAACACCTAAACAATTAATAGATTTGGCATATGAGGTAATAGAAGAAACAGATCCTATTTTGAATAATATAATTAAATATGACGGAAAATCTATAGATCCTAAATTAAAAGAAAGAGCATATTTAGAAGCTAAAGATGTTAAAAATATGGATAAACCTTTCTATGGTGTACCTATACTGGTAAAAGGAATAACTTTTGAATTAAAAGATGGGATTAATTCTCAGGCTTTAGTTTATAGAAAAGATAATATATCTAAAGATGATAATGCTTTAGTTAAGATGTTTACTGATTTAGGGTTTATACCTATAGCTCAAACTACTATACCTCAGTTAGGTTGGATAAATGTAACTAATTCTGATTTATATGGTTCTACTAAAAATCCTTGGGATATTAGTAAAAATCCTGGTGGTTCATCAGGTGGAACTGCAGCAGGAGTAGCTATAGGACAAACTGCAATAGGGACTGCAAATGATGGAGGAGGTTCTATTAGAATACCATCATCATTCTCAAGTTTAATAGGATATTTCCCTACAGGTGGAGTTATTAAAAATAATTCTGCAGCTGAAGGATTTAAATTAGAAAACTTCCTTATAGCTGAAAAAATGGAAGATGTTTTAGCTATAGCTAAGGCTCTTCACAATCCTGAATATAAGTTAAATGATAAAAAATTAAGTAAAGATAAAATAATAGCTTATACTACAAAAACTCCTGCTAATACTCCTATAAGTCCAGAAGCTGTAATAGCAGTTGAAAATGCAGTTAATTTCTTAAAAGATATGGGTTATACATTAGAAGAAGTAGACTATCCTATAGATGGAAGAGCTATGATGATGGCATATTATACAAATGCATCGTATATAGGAAGCAGAGTAGGTAAATTCGGAGAAACTTTACTAAAAAGACCTTTAAAGATGGATGATGTTGAATTATTAACTTGGGCTTTATACCAAGCTGGTAATAAGTTAAATAATGAAGATATAAATAATGCAAAAGAAACACTTAAAGGATTTAGAAAAACTGTAGATGAATTTTTTGATAAATATCAAGCTTTCATAACACCTACAACTTCTTATCCAGCTCCTTCAGCTGATTATAACCATATACCAGAAGAATTAAAAGTAAAAATGAGAGATATGTCTGGTTTAACTAAAGAAGAAGCTATACAATTAATTTATGATCAATGGTTACCTGCTTGGACTATTACACCATTTACTCAATTATCAAATGTAACTGATACACCAAGTATTAGCATACCAACGCATTTAACTAAAAATAAATTACCATTAGGAGTATTAATTTCAAGTGGAAGATTTGATGATAATATAATATTAGAAATAGCTAAATTATTTGAAGATAATAATAAATTCTTCTTATATCAAGATTATGAAAAATAGAAAATAGGGGCTAAAATTTAGCCCCTATTTAATTACTTTGTATATTTATTTATCCAATTTGTAATTTCTTCTAATCTTTCTATTCTAGCTTTTGGTTTACCACCTCTTGAAAGTCCATGGGATTCTCCGTAGAATAATACCATTTTAGTATCTACATTTCTATCTCTTAGAGCGGTAAATAATTGGTATCCTTGATCTACAGGACATCTATAATCTTCGTTAGAATGTATTATTAAAGTTGGAGTTTTAGCATTTTCGATATATTTTAATGGAGAATGATTCCAAATTTTTTCAAATCCTTTTTCATTAGGTAATGTAGTGTAATTTTGATCATCTGAGAAATAATAACCTATATCACTAATACCATACATAGAAATCCAGTTAGATATAGATCTTTGAGTAGCGGCAACTTTAAATCTATCTGTATGTGTAATTATCCAGTTAGTCATGAAACCACCATAAGAACCACCAGTTACAGCTAATTTTTCTTTATCTATATTAGGGTATTTAATTAACGTCTCATCAACAAATTTCATTAAATCTTCATAATCTATAGTTCCGTATTTACCTCTAATATCACTAAATTTATCTCCTCTACCACTAGAACCATGAGGATTTGTAAACATTACTACATATCCTTTATTTACCCAAACTTGCATTTCATGGTAATAAATAGTAGAATAAACAGTTTTAGGACCTCCATGAATATCTAATATTGCAGGATATGATTTGTTTTTGTCAAAATTTTCAGGTAATAGAACAAATCCTTTTATTATGTCTCCATTAGATTCAAATTCAAACATATTAGGCTCTGCTATATATTTGTCCTTCATAATGTCATCGTTATATGAAGTAACTTGTTCTAATCCATTTGATTTGTATATTTCTAATAATTTAAAATCTTTAAATCCTAATAGATATAGTTCATTTTTTAAAATTGCATATCCATCAACTGAACCTAATGAATCAGAAATAACGTATGATTTTCCATCTTTTACACCATGTAGCTCTGCTTTATATTCAGTAGTACATATATATGTTATTTCTTCTGTATCATAATCTACTTTAAAGCTTTCATTATACCCAAATCTAGCATCAGTACCAGTGGCATTTCCGTAACTAACATCTTCATCTAAGTAAAGTTCGATTTCTGAATTATCTCTATTTATTTTAAATATTTTACTATTTTCGTTTATACCATAAAATTCCATTAAACTTGCTATTGCATATATATTATTTTTACTGTATTTAGCATTTGAGAAACTATATTTTCCGTCATTAACTATAGTTTTTATTTCTGAAGTTTTTACATCATATTCAACTAAAGAGTTATATTTTTCCATTTTTTTATCAAAATATTCAGATATTAAAAGTATTTTATTATTGTCTATATCTAAAATATTTGTGCTAGTTCCATCAAGTAAAGTTATATTTTCAACTTTATTTTCAGAAGGTATATATTTAAAAATAGCGTTTCTTGATTTAGAAATATATGTAGAACCATCATTCCAAAATGGAATTTCATCTATAATTCTTCTAAAACTTTTATCTTTTGTTTCTTTGATGTACTTAGATTTTTCTTCCTTAGATAATGAGTGAAATTCTGGATTATCTAAAGAGTATTCAGAAGATAAGATGTATAAATCATCATGTATTTTATATATTTTATTTACAGAAAAATCAAATTCTAAAAATTTTTCAGCTTCACCTGATTTTTCTATATTTAATTTATATATTACACTACCATTTTCATTTTCTTTATCCTCATCAGTTCTTTTAGAAAAAAAGTATATATTAGAATTATCTAAAAATTCATAATTTCCTTCATTTGTTAATTTTCTATGTTCCTTACCATCAAACATGTATATACAACTATCGTATCTATTTTTTGCTAAATTTGGTTTTGTTAGTATATATGTTAGTATACTTTTGTCTTTATTTGATTTTAAATTCCAAATGTATTTAAAATCGTTCATTGTATCTATATTTAATTTAGACATTATATATTTACCTCTTCTAATTTGTTAATTAAATTTATTATTCCTTCTTTAGATTTACAGTTAGAAACTACATTAACATTAGTTTTGTTATAAAAAATTTTAGCTATTTTAGCTAAAGCTTCTAAATGTAAATTATTGTATTTTGCAGGTGTAGCTATAAATAGAAAAAGTTTAGTTTTTTCATTATCCAAAGATTCAAAATCAACACCTTCTTGACTTATTCCTAAACCTATAGAAAAATGAGTTATATTATTACTTCTAACATGTGGTATAGCTAATCCATGTTCTAAAGCTGTTGAACCAGCATCTTCTCTGGCAACTAAATCATTGTAAAGTTTTTCTTCATCTAAAATTTCTACAGTTTTAACTAAAGATATTAATTCTTTTAAAATTTCTTTCTTTGTTTTTGATTTTAAATCAATGCAGATATTCTCTTTTTTTATAATCTCACTTATTAACATATAAGCACCTCCGTTCTTTTTATTATTATAGCACTATAAAATAAAAAGTCAATATAAGAAAAACTAGACTTTAACTATATTTTTAGCAGTAAATATTCTTTAATTATGTAAAGTTTTTATCGATTGATAAAAAAGTACATTTATGCTATAATAAATAGTAAAAAATAAAAAAATGAAAGGGGAAAATGATGTTTCAAAAATTAGATGAAGTTGTTGAAAAATACGAAGAAATAAATAGATTACTTATGACACCAGAAGTATTATCAGATCCTAAAAAATTAATGGAATATAATAAAACATTAAGTCAAATGTCAGAAATTGTTGAAAAATATTTATCATATAAATCAAAAAAAGAGGCTTTGGAACAATATAAAGAAGAAATAAAAATTGAAAAAGATGAAGAAATGTTAGAAATGTTAAATATAGAAATTGATTCAATAGAAGAAGAAATTCCTAGGTTAGAAGAAGAATTAAAAATATTACTTTTACCTAAGGATCCAAATGATGATAAAAATGTAATAGTTGAATTAAGAGCGGGAGCAGGTGGAGATGAAGCTGCTTTATTTGTTTCTGACATATTCCGTATGTTTACAAGATATGCTGAGAGAAATAGATGGAAAACAGAAATAATAGATAAAAATGAAATAGGTGTTGGAGGATTAAAAGAAATAACCTTCTTAATATCTGGAAAAGGTGCTTATTCAAGGTTAAAATTTGAAAGTGGAGTACATAGAGTACAAAGAGTTCCTGATACAGAAGCATCTGGAAGAATACATACATCTACAATTACTGTTGCAGTATTACCTGAAATAGATGATGTAGAGCAAGTAGCTATAAATCCATCTGATTTACAAATAGATACATATAGATCTAGTGGTGCAGGTGGACAGCACGTAAATACAACTGATTCAGCAGTTAGAATTACACATAAGCCTACAGGTATAGTTGTAACATCACAAGATGGAAGATCTCAAATTAAAAATAAGGAAGCAGCCATGAAAGTATTAGCTTCTAAATTATATGAAATTGAGGTTGAAAAACAAAGAAGTTCTGTAGAAGCTGAAAGAAGAAGTCAAGTTGGTACAGGAGATAGATCTGAAAAAATTAGAACATATAATTATCCTCAAGGAAGAGTTACTGATCATAGAATTAAATTAACTTTACATAGATTAGATGCTATACTTGATGGTTCTTTAGATGAAATTATTGATGCTTTAATAGCATTTAATCAAGCAGAGTTGTTAAAAAATTCAGGTGAAAATTAATATGAAAGACACTTTATTAACATTACTGAATAAATCAGTTAAATACTTAGAAAATAAAGGTGTCTTTAAACCTAGATTTGTTGCAGAAAAGATACTATCTGAAATTTTATTACTTGATAGAATTTCTCTTTATTCAAATTTTGAAAGAATAATTTCAGAGGATGAAAAAAAAAGGATAAAGGATAAACTATTAAATTATGATTCTAATAAAAAAGAAGAAATAGTACTTGAAACTATTAGAGATTATTATGAAAAAACTAAAGTTTATTTGGATAAAAAAGGTATAAATGAAAGTAATATCATTACAAACATTATTTTTTCTAATTTATTAAATATTGATATGAGTTTATTATTTACTAAATACAATACCAGTATTAATGAAGACCAAAAAAATAAGCTAAGAGATATATTAAAAAAAATAGTTGAGAAAAAAATACCTATACAATATATATTTAATGAACAAATTTTCTATGGTTATTCATTTTATGTAGATAAAAATGTTTTAATACCTAGAATAGATACAGAAGTTATAGTAGAAAAATCTTTAGAATTAATAAATAAAATAGATGAGCCTAAAGTTTTAGATATAGGAACAGGAAGTGGAGCTATAGCTTTAGTAATAGGGCTTGAAAATAGAAGTAGTAAAGTTTTAGCTGTTGATATATCAAAAAATGCTTTAAAAGTAGCTAAAAAAAATTTAGAAATATTAAATGTAGAAAATGTGAAAATTTTACATTCTGATCTATTTTCAAATGTTACGTATAAGGAATTTGATTTAATTGTTTCTAACCCTCCTTATATATCTCGTGATGAAATAGGAATTATGTCAGAAAATGTTTTATTACATGAACCACAAAATGCTTTATTTGCAGATGATGGAGGACTATATTTCTATTTTGAAATATCAAAAAATGCACAAAATTATTTAAAAGATAATGGATATTTACTTTTTGAAATAGGTTATTCTCAAGGAAGTAAAGTAAAAGAAATTATGGAAAAATTTGGATATATTGAAGTATTAATTGGTAAAGATTTAACTGGAAATGAAAGATATGTTTTTGGTAAAAAGAAAGGAAATTAATGAGAGTTGAAGATTATGATTTTGATTTACCTTTAGAATCTATAGCACAGCATGCAATAGATCCAAGAGATCATTCAAAATTATTAGTTTTAAATAAAAATAATGGAACTATAGAAGATAAAAAATTCTATGATATTATTGATTATCTTACCCCTAATGATATTTTAGTAATTAATAGAACTAAAGTTATTCCAGCTAGATTATTTGGTAAGAAAGAAAATGGGGTAATATTAGAATGTTTTTTATTAAAAAGAATTGATTTAAAAAAATGGGAAGTTTTACTAAAACCTGCCAAAAAATTAAAAATGAATGATAAATTAATATTTTCAGATAAATTATCAGCAACATTACTAGAAATTAAAGAAGATGGAAATAGGATAATGGAATTTGAATTTGAGGGTGTATTTGAAGAAATACTTGATGAGTTCGCTGAAATGCCATTACCACCATATATTACTGAAAAATTAGAAGATAAAAGTAGATATCAAACAGTTTATGCTAAATCAGGAGAATCTGTTGCAGCACCTACTGCAGGATTACATTTTACTACTGAATTACTTGAAAAAATTGAAAAAAAGGGTATAACAATATTAGAAGTTTTTTTAACTGTTGGTCTTGGAACTTTTAGACCAGTTCAAGTAGAAAATGTTGAAGATCATATAATGCATAGTGAAGAATATATTATTCCTGAAAAAACTGCAAAGATAATAAATAAAGGTAAAAAAGAAGGAAAAAGAATAATAGCAGTTGGTACAACATCTATTAGAACACTTGAATCATCACTTGATGAAAATAATAATTTAATTGCACAAAAATCTGAAACAAGTATATTTATATATGGTGAATATAAGTTTAAAATAGTTGATGCACTAATTACTAATTTTCATTTACCTAAATCAACTTTAATAATGTTAATTTCATCTTTTGCTAGTAAAGATTATATTATGAATGCATATAAACATGCAATAGAAAATAATTATAGATTTTTTAGTTTTGGTGATGCAATGTTTATACAAGGAGAATTATGAGAATTACATCAGGATATTTAAAAAATAGAGTTATTTTAAGTAGAATAGGTAAAGAGACTAGACCTACTCTTGAAAGAGTAAAAGAAGCGATTTATAGTATTATTTCAACTAAGGTTGAAGATGCAATTTTCTTAGACTTATATTCTGGTACTGGGAATATGTCTTTTGAGGCTATGAGTCGAGGAGCTAGTAGAGCTGTAATGATTGAAATGGATAGAGAGGCTTTAAGAGTAATTATTGAAAATGTCAATAATTTAAACCTTGAAAAAAAATGTAGAGCATATAAAAATGATGCTTTACGGGCTATAGAAATATTAGAAAATAAAAATGAAAAATTTGATATAATTTTTATGGATCCACCATATAAAGAAAATTTAACAGAGAAAACATTAAAAAAAATTTCTAACCATAATATATTAAATGAAGATGGTATAATAATTTGTGAGCACGGTAAATATGAAAAATTAGAAAATGAAATTGGAGATTTTGTTAAATTTGATGAAAGAGAGTATAATAAAAAAGTAGTGACATTTTACAAGAAAAAATAGGAGTGAATATGGAAAATAAAAATTTTGAAACTATTTTAGAAGAAATTAAAAAAAGTATAGTTAAATTAGAAAGCTTTGATATATCTTTAGATGATTCTATATTAGAATATGAAAATGCTGTTAAATTAATAAAAGAAGCTGAAAAAAAATTAAAAGAAGTTGAAGGTAAATTAGAGGTAATAAAAATAAATTTCGAGAAAGAATAATATATGGAGAAATATTTAAAAAATATAAAGAAGGATGTAGATGAAAGCATAAAAAAGGTTTTAAAAAAACATAAATCAATAAAAGAAATTGATGAAATGTTGGAATATGCAGTTCTTTTAGGTGGTAAAAGAATAAGACCAGCAATTATGTACTTACTTGCCGATATATATAAAAAGGATAAAAAATATATAGAAAATGAAGCAGTTGCTATAGAATTAATACATGCCTATTCTTTAATACATGATGATTTACCTTGTATGGATAATGATGCTTATAGAAGAGGGAATTTGACTGTACATAAAAAATATGGTGAGTCTAATGCTGTTCTTGTAGGAGATGCATTATTAACATTAGCTTTTTCTGTGCTTGCAGAATCAGAATATTCTAATAAATATAGTATAGTTGCACTTTCATATTATTCAGGACATAAAGGTATGATATTAGGTCAGTATTTAGATTTATTAAATGAAAATAAAAATAATATGGATTTTAATGATTTAATGGAAATAAACTTGAATAAGACAGCAATGCTTTTAATGGCTACGGTTGAAATTGCTTCTATTAGTTTATCTATAAACATAGAAGCTAGAAATGCACTTAGAAAATATATATTATATCTTGGATTAGCTTATCAAATACAAGATGATATTTTAGAAGCAGAATCTAGTTTTGAAAAAATTGGTAAAGAAAATACTGATGATAAGAATAATAAATCAACCTTTCCTAAAACATTAGGTTTAGAAAAATCTAAAATGTTAAAAGAAAAATTTACAAATGATGCAATAGAAATAGTAAAAGATAATCAAAAATTAGTAGATTTTGCACATTATTTATTAAACAGGGAGTATTAATGTTTAAAGAAGAAAAAAATCTTTATATCATAGATGAATTTTTAAAATATAATTGCATAGCTGCTTTTACCAAGAAAGAATTGGGGAATATGGCAGATTATATAAATAATGATAATCCAAAGAATAATAGGGAAAATGCACTTTCTATATTGGGAATTAGTGATAAAAAAATTGTTTTTGCATTACAAAAACATACAAATAATATTATTGATATAACTAATGATGCTGATATTGAAGCATTAATAAATATTGAAAATGTTGATGGTTTTGTTACAATGAGAAAAGATATAGCTATATTTACTTTTTATGCAGATTGTTTACCTATTTATATTTTAGATAAAAAAAATTTAGCATACGGTTTAGCACATTCTGGTTGGGCAGGAACTACAAAATTTGTAATACATAAATTAATTGATAAAATGATTAGTACATATAATAGTAAAAAAGAAGATTTATTAATAGCTCTTGGTATAGGTATACATATTGATGATTATGAGGTTGGAACTGAGTTTTTAGAAAATTTTAAAAATGTATTTCCAAATCATTTTCAAAAGTGTTTTAAAGAAATTAATGGTAAAATATTTTATGATAATACATTATTAAATAAATTATTGGCACTAGATTATGGGATATTAGAATCTAATATAGTTATAGATAATAGAGGTGTGAAAATTGCTAATACATTTTCTCATAGATTAGATAAGGATAGTATTGGTAGATCTGCTGCTATAATATCAATAAAGGAGTAAAATGCAACAAAAAAATAGGTTAATTTCTATTTTTATGCTTTCACTTTTATTTGTAATTATGAATAATAAAACACTTAATAATTCGAGTAATACTATTCATATTGATAGAATGATAACAAGCTTTTTAAAAATAGAAAAAAAAGAAAATGAAAATATAAATATAGAAAATAATATAGAAAAATTTTTTCTTAAAAATACAAGGATTATAAGAAAAAATAATATAATATCTTTTTGGAATATTTTTTTTACATACAATAAAATCTATGGTAGAAATAATTTAAAATATATAGAATAAAAATTTCCTTTTTTAAAATATATAATATTAAAAGGAGAAAAAATGAAAATAATAGATATAATTAATAAGATATTTGGTTCATCTGATGAAAAAATTATAAAAAAAATGAAAAAACAAGTAGAAAAAATTAATGCATTAGAACCGACTATGGAAGCATTAAGTAATGAAGATTTGGCAGCTAAAACGCAAGAGTTTAAAAATAGATTAAAACAAGGAGAAACGTTAGATGATTTATTAGTTGAAGCTTTCGCTGTAGTTAGAGAAGCTGCTAAAAGATTAACAGGTATGAGAATATATGATGTTCAGTTAATAGGATCAATGATAATACATAGTGGTAAAATTGCAGAAATGAAAACAGGTGAAGGAAAAACCTTGATGTCAACTTTAGCAATATATTTAAATGCTTTAACTGGAAAAGGTGTGCATGTAGTTACAGTAAATGACTATCTAGCTAAAAGAGATAGAGATACTATGGCACATATTTATGATTTCTTAGGTTTAACTTCAGGAGTAATAATAGCTAATTTGGATAATGAAACTAGAAGAGAACAATATAATTGTGATATAACTTATGGAACAAATAATGAATTTGGATTTGATTATTTAAGAGATAATATGGTTCATGATCCAAGTGAAAAAGTTCAAAGAGAACATAATTATGCTATAGTTGATGAAATTGATTCTATCTTGATAGATGAAGCTAGAACACCATTAATAATTTCAGGTCCAGCAGAAGAAACAACTCATTGGTATGATGTTTTTGCTAATGTAGTATTAAGATTAAAGAGAAGTTACAAAACAGAAGAAATAAAAGATAAAAAAAATACTGTTATTCCAGATGAAGACTGGGAAGATTATGAAGTTGATGAAAAAGCTAAAACAGTTACAATAACTGATAAAGGTATAAAAAATGTTGAGAAAATATTACAAATTGATAATCTTTATTCACCACAATATGTTGAATTAACTCATTTTTTATCACAAGCATTAAAAGCTAAGGAATTATTTAAAAGAGATAGAGATTATATAATAAATGAAAAAGATGAAGTTATTATAGTTGATGAATTTACAGGTAGATTAATGGATGGTAGAAGATATTCTGATGGATTACATCAAGCTATAGAAGCTAAAGAACATTTAAAAGTTGCTGGAGAAAATCAAACACTTGCAACAATTACATTACAAAATTATTTTAGAATGTATGAAAAATTATCTGGGATGACAGGTACTGCTAAAACAGAAGAAGAGGAATTTAAACAAATATATAAACTTGGAGTTGTAGTTGTTCCAACTAATAAACCGGTAATAAGAAAGGATTTACCTGATGTAATATATCAGACAACTAAAGCTAAATACAAGGCTATAGTTAATAAAATAATAGAGTTGTTTGAAAAAGGTCAACCAGTTTTAGTTGGTACGGCATCAATAGAACATTCAGAGTTGCTTTCATCATATTTAACTAAAGCTAAAATTCCTCATGAAGTTTTAAATGCTAAATATCATGAAAGAGAAGCTGATATTATAGCACAGGCTGGTAGATATAAAAATGTTACTATTGCAACTAATATGGCAGGACGTGGAACAGATATTAAATTAGGTGGAGATCCAGATTCATTAGCAATTAAAGTAGCTGAACGTGGAACGTCTGAATATTATGAGGCTTATAAGACTTATGAAAAAGAATGTCAAGAAAATAAAGAAAAAGTTCTTGCAGCAGGTGGATTATTTATTTTAGGTACTGAAAGACATGAAAGTCGTAGAATTGATAATCAATTAAGAGGAAGAGCAGGTCGTCAAGGAGATACAGGAGCTTCTGAATTTTATTTATCTTTAGAAGATGATTTAATGAGATTATTTGGAGGAGATAAACTTAAGTCAATGATGAAAGCTTTAAATATATCTGAAGATGAGGATATTAGACATGGAAGAATATCTAAAGCTGTTGAAAATGCACAAAGAAGAATTGAAAGTAGAAATTTCTCTATAAGAAAAAATCTTATTGAATATGATGATGTAAATAATAGACAAAGAGAAGTTATATACAAGCAAAGAGATCAAATATTATATAATAAAGAAATTAGAGAATTGATTTATGATATGATAGATAATACAGTTGTTTCTGTTGTGGATGATATATTATCTCCTAATAAATCAGAATGGGATTTTGAAAATCTTAATTCAAAAATTTATGAAATATATGGATTTGAATTACCTGATTTAGTTTATGAGGCTTCAAAATTAGATGAAATTTATGATATATTATATAATGAAGTTAAAAATAGATATGATAATAAAGTGTTAGAAATAGGAGAAGAACAATTTTCTAGAATAGAAAGATATATTATGCTTGAAGTACTTGATCAAAAATGGAGACAAAACTTAAAGGATTTAACAGAATTAAGAGAAGGTATAAACTTACAATCTTATGGACAAAAAAATCCTGTTAATGAGTATAAAATTTCAAGTACAGATGTATATAATGATATGATAGATAGTATTAATAGAGAAACAACATCTTTCTTATTAAAACTAAAATTAAATGTACCAGAAGAATTAATTAATGTAAATGAAGAAATTGAAGTTATTGATTCAGATAATGAAAGTTTTGAGTTCAAGAGCAGAAGAGAAAGAATAGAAGAAAATGAATAAATTTAAAAAGAGAATTTTTTATAAATTCTCTTTTTACTTAAAGGAAGTGAAATAATGATTAATAAAATTATAAAAAAAGAAGATATATACGAGGTTATGTATAATGAATTTTATTCTAAGAATGAAAATTTAATATTAAATGAAGAAGTAGTTTTTGAGGATATATTAAAATATGATAAAACAAAATTAAAGCAATTAGCAAAGCTTAAGTTTAAAATGAAGAAATTTTTTTATGATATTCAATTTAAAAAAATTTTTGAGATATTTAATAATGATGATTTTTCTAAATCAAACACGTTTATAACTAATACTTTAAATAAAGTAGAAATAACGAAAGCTGTAAAAAAAATGGATAATTATAAAAGTATTATTATTCATTCAGATATTTTAGTAAATTTACAAAATAAATTAATATGTGATAAAGGCTGCCCTCTTAACTCTTCTAAGGTTGAAGATGAATTAAAATTAAAAATTATACTTAATAATGATATAACATTAAATGATAATGGAGAATATATCTCATATGTTCTAGAAAATAGTATATATGATTTTAATGTTGATATTGTTAATGAAGAAAAGGAAAATAGAGCAGTTGTAAATGTTAGGTATGGTTTTGATATTGTAAATAATATTATTAGAATAATTAGTAAAGATTAATCATATTTAAAATATATATTATTATATATATTGTATACTTGTAATTTATATAAATATATGATACTATTACTTTGTAATAATTTTGGAGGAAAAAATATGATAAATAAAGTAGTTACATTTAAAATGAATATGATGCACATGTAATAAAAGCTTGTATTTTTGGGTACAAGCTGTTTGTGTTTGTGCCTTGAATGTAACTAGTTAAGTCAGGCACTAAAGCCTGACTTTTTATTTTAAGGAGGAATAATGTCATACCTAACAATAAAGAATTTAACCAAAAAATTCAATGAAAAAATAGCTGTTGATGATGTTAGTTTAGAGATATCAAAGGGAGAAATATTTGGAATAATTGGTTTATCTGGTGCTGGAAAATCAACTTTAATTAGAATGATAAATAAGTTAGATAGTCCAACTAAAGGAACTATTTATCATGAAAATAAAGATATTTTTAAATTTAATGATTTAGAAACCAGGGAATATAGAAAAAAAACATCTATGATATTTCAAAATTTTAATTTATTATCATCAAGGACTGTATTTGAAAATGTTTCTTTACCTTTAGAAATATCAAAATTTTCAAAAAGTGAAATTGATAAAAAGGTAAATGAATTACTTGTGTTGGTTGGATTAGAAAATTTTAAAGATGAATATGTAAATAATTTAAGTGGAGGACAAAAACAAAGGGTAGCTATTGCAAGAGCTATATCTACTAATCCCGATATATTATTATCAGATGAATCTACTTCAAGTTTAGATCCAATAACATCTAATTCAATATTAGAATTATTAAAAGATATAAATAGTAAATTAGGAATAACTATTATATTAATAACACATCAAATGGAAGTTATTAAGAAAATATGTGATAGAGTAGCTGTTATGAAAAATGGTAAATTAATAGAGGTCTCTACAGTAAAGGAATTATTTATTAACCCTAAGACTGATTTTTCAAGAGAATTAATAAGTGATTTAAAAATAGAAGTTCAAAAAGGAAGAGCTAATACACTTAATTTGATTTTTGATGGAGATCAAGTTGATAAACCTTATGTTTCAGAACTTACTAGAGAATTTAATTTGGATATTAATATACTTAGTGGTTCCATTGATACATTAGCAAGTGGAGTAAAAATAGGGCATTTAAACATAAGTATAGAAACAAATAATATAGAAGAAATAATAAATTGGTTGGAAAATGTTGGAATTAGAGTAGAGGTGTTAAAATGATTATTAAAGCCATATTAGAAACAATATATATGATATTTATTTCAATAAGTATAGCAAACATCATTGGATTGCCATTAGGTATATTATTGTCAATTACAAGAGAGGGATCTATTTCAGAGAATAGAACTTTAAATAAGATTCTTGATTTAATAATAGTTAATATAACTAGATCAATACCATTTGTAATTTTGATAGTTCTTTTGATTCCTTTATCAAGATTAATAGTTGGTAAATCATATGGTACAACGGCATTTATTATTCCTTTATCAATAGGAACAGCACCATTTGTAGCCAGAATTATAGAAAATTCATTAAATGAAGTTAGTTATGGATTGATAGAAGCTGCTATTTCAATGGGAGCTACTAATAAAGATATAGTATTTAAGGTGTTAATACCTGAAGCAATACCTTCAATAATTAATGGATTAACTTTAACTTTAATTTCACTTGTAAGTTTTTCTGCTATTGCAGGTATAATTGGTGGTGGAGGATTAGGTAACTTAGCTGTTATAGAAGGCTTTCAAAGAGGTAATTATAAATTAATGTATTTATCAACGTTTATATTGATAGTTATAGTTCAAATAATACAATTTATAGGAACTAGAATAGTAAAATTTATTGAAAAGAAAAGAGGAAGGTAATATGTTTAAAAAAATAATATTAGTATTTTTAACTTTTATTGTATTATCATGTGTTGGAGGAAAATCTTCTGATGAAAATAGTAAAAAATTAATTTTAGGAGTTTCTCCAATACCGCATCAAGAAATAGCAGAATTTATTAAAGATGATTTAAAAGCTGAAGGTATAGAACTTGAAATAGTTGTATTTAATGATTATGTTCAACCCAACATATCATTAAAAGATGGAAGTATAGATGCAAACTATTTCCAACATATACCATATATGGAAACATTTGGTAAAGAAAATAATATAGAAATGGTTAGTGCAGGTGCTATACATTTAGAACCTTTAAAAGCATATTCAAATGTAGTTAAGAATATAAATGAAATAAATGAAGGATCAGAAATTTTAATTCCTAATGATCCAACGAATAGAGGAAGAGCACTATTATTATTAGATGCTTCAGGTTTAATTAAATTAAATAGTAGAGAAAAATTAGATGCAAATATTTCTGATATTGTAGAGAATTCTAAAAAATTAGTAATTACAAGTTTAAATTCAGAGCAAATTGCACCTAGATTATCTGAAGTTACTTTAGCTATTATTAATACAAATAATGCTTTAGCTTCAGGAATTACAGGAGATAAAGCTGTAATAGTTGAAGGTAAGGATTCTCCTTATGTAAATATAATTACAGTATTAAAAGGTAAAGAAAATGATGAAAAAATACAAAAATTAATTAAAGTTTTACAAACTGATAAAGTAAGACAATTTATAATGGAAAAATACAATGGAGAAGTAGAAGTAGGTTTTTAACTTAATATATTAGACTAAGGTAAATCAAATTGACTTAGTCTTTTTTGTTTAGTATAATTAATATATATAAATAAGAAATGAGTGTGAAAAATGGAGAATAGACAGGAATTTAGTTTGAAAAGATTTTTACCTTTAATATACATGATAACAGTTATATTAATAGCCTTAATAGCCTTTAAAGCGTCTTTATATTTATTACCATTTGTGATTGCATTCATAGTGGTTACGGTAACTAGAGGTCCAGTTAATTTTTTGGTAAATAAGTTTAATTTTAGTCACAGAATATCAAATATGATAGTAATAATGTTATTTTATTTAATAATACCTGTGATATTAATTTTATTATTTATTAGATCGTATAATGAAATATATAATCTTTCAAATTGGTTGATAAAAAATACTAATACCTTAAAAAATATTAGTTCGGAATTATTTGAAAAATTTGGATTTTTTGAAAGATTATTACCTTCAGTTGCAATAATACCAATTAAGAATTTTATGGGAATGGCACTTTCTAAATTAGCTAATTTAGGATTTGTAATTGCTAACTACATTTTATCTTTGACATTAAAATTACCAGTACTTTTTGTATATGTTATAATAACAATTACGGCGACATTTTTAATGGCAGGAGATATAGAAACGGTTCATAATTTTTTTGAACAACAGTTTCCTAAAATATGGTTAGAAAAATTTGAACAAATTAGAGTTAATGTAGTTGGAGTAGCTTGTCAGTATTTAAGAGCTCAATTAATATTATTATCATTATGTTTTACAGAATTAGTAGTGGGATTAAGTATAATAAATATATTTGTTAGTTCGATAAACTATGTTTTTTTAATGTCAATGCTTATAGCATTATTTGATGCCTTACCTATATTTGGTGCAGGAGGAATATTGCTGCCATGGACAGTTTATTCTTTTTTAACTGGCAATTATTTATTAGGTTTATCAATTTTATTTTTATATATATTTATTGCTGGAATGCGTATAACGCTTGAACCACGTATTTTAAGTAAGAATTTGAGTATAAATCCACTTTTATCATTAATTTCATTATTTGTTGGGTTTAAAACTTTTGGAGTAGTTGGATTTTTCTTTGGTCCGATAATTTTAACTATTATGATAATATTGTTCAAAGAAGAAATTAATAAAGGATTTTTCAAGATACTTGCAGGAGAATTTGTTAAATAATTATAATTAAATATACATATCAAATAAAATGATATGTATATTTTAATAAAGGAGAAAAATGAAAAAGAAAATGATAATACCATTACTATTTTTATTATCTTTAGCTTACGCTATTATAGATTTTAAATTTAATAAAAAAGAAGTTAAAGAAGAAATAATTTTTGTAGGTAAAGGTGAAACTATAAAAAAAATATATGAGAAATTTAATTTTAAATACAATATATTTGATAAAATTTATTTAAAGTTTAATCCAGACTTGTCTAATATTAAAGAAGGTAAGTATAGATTTAAGGATAAGATTATATCTAAATATATGTTGTTAAATGGAATGCCAAATAGATATATATCATCAGATAATATTACTTTGACTATACCAGAAGGGTTTACTCAAAAAAAGGTTCTTGCTAGAATTGAAAGATTGGGATTAGCCACAAAAGAAGAGATGATAAAGGCTTTAAATTCTGTTGATTTCCCATATTACCATGAAAAAGATAATTTTGATGGATATCTTTATCCAGAAACATATCTAATTCCTAAAGGAGCAAAACCATTAGATGTAGCTAAAATTATATTAGGTGAATTTGTGAGACAATTTCCACCTAAAAAATATCCAGATAAAAAGAAATTTTATGATGATATTAAATTAGCATCTATAGTAGAACTTGAAACAGGAGAATTCGAACATAAATCTAAGGTTGCAGGTGTTTTCAAAAAAAGATTAGGAATAAATATGTTGCTTCAATCTGATGCTACATTAAAATATGAATTAGGAAGAAAAGCTTATAAAAAAGAATTGATGAAAAGTCAATCGCTATATAACACATACAAGCATAAAGGGTTACCACCTACACCAGTATGTAGTCCTTCAAAAGAAACAATAATAGAAACAATTAATGCAAAAGAAGGAGAACATTTATTCTTCTTTATGAATGGAAAGGACACTTATTATTCAGAAACTCATGATGAACATTTAAGAAAGAGAAGATCATTAAAATGAAAAAATTAAAATTAGTATTTTTATTTTTCCTTTTATTTTCATGTTCTACTATAGAATATAAGACGATAGAAAATGCAGGTGTTAAAGTTAGGGAAGAAAAAAAATTAAAAGATGATATTAGAGTAAAATTAACAAATTTAGAAAAGCAAAATCTAGATTTTGAATTAGATAGTAATATGTTAATAAATAAAGAATATCCCAAAAATTTAAAATTTATTTTAGAAGCAATTGATAATAAAATACATATGAATGGCAAAATATATGATGAAATTACTATTACAAATAAAAATAGTATAGTAAAAATTGATAAATATTCTTTTTATGGAGATATGTATATTAAAGCTGTTGATTCTAAATTGATCATAATAAATACATTAAATATGGAAAAGTACTTATTGGGAGTAATACCTTATGAAATGCCAGCTTCTTTTCCATTAGAAGCTTTGAAAGCTCAAACTGTAATTGCAAGAAGTTATGCATATAAAAATATTTTGAGAAATAGAGAAAAATTTGATGTTTATGATAATGTTTTATCACAGGTTTATAAAGGTATAGTAGATAAAAACATTGAAAATGTTAGAAAAGCAATTGATGAAACTAATGGAGAAGTAATAGCACATGATGGTAAAATAATAGATGCTGTTTTTCATTCATATAGTGGAGGATATACTGCAAGTGGTAAAGAAGTCTGGGGAAATGATGTCCCTTATTTACAAGCTATTGAGGATAATTATTCTAAAGATGTTCATTCATCTGTATTAACTTGGGAATATAAGATAGATAATAACATTATTATGGATAAAATAGGATTTAAAGTTTTTGATTTTGATATTTACTATACTGATAGTAATAGAGTTTCAAAATTGATATTATATAATAAAGATAAAAGTAAAGAAATTTCTTATACAGGTAATAATTTTAGAAAAGAGTTTTCACCTTCTAAGATAAAATCCACTTCATTTGCATTAGATATTACAAATGATGGTTTAAATGTTGTTGGTTCAGGTTATGGACATGGAGTAGGATTTTCACAATGGAGTTCAAGATCTATGGCTATAGATCATAATATGTCTTATGTTGATATAATACATTTTTTCTATAAAGGAGTTGAAGTAGTAAAGAAAGGAGAATAAAATGTTTAGAAATTTTATTGAAGCTAATAATTTAATTGAAAAAAATGATA
Source organism: Streptobacillus notomytis (assembly GCA_001612575.1). Lineage (GTDB taxonomy): Bacteria > Fusobacteriota > Fusobacteriia > Fusobacteriales > Leptotrichiaceae > Streptobacillus > Streptobacillus notomytis. The sequence goes on along the minus strand of LJRV01000308.1, from coordinate 28,245 downwards.
AAATTTTGATAGCTTTTTCTGCTGGACCAGATTCAGTATTCCTTTTAGAAAAATTATTAGAAATAAAAGAAGAATATAATTTAGAATTACATTTAGGGTATGTAAACCATAATTTTAGAGATGATGTGTATAAAGATATAGAGTTAGTAAAAAAAATTGCCAATAAATATAGTTTAAAATATACTATATTAGATATTAAATTGGAAAAATTTAGTGAAGAAAAGGCAAGAGAATTAAGATATCAAGCTTTAAGTAATTTGAAAAAAGAGATAGGATATATAAAAATTGCGACAGGGCATAATAAAACTGATAATGCTGAGACTATTCTATTTAGAATAATAAGAGGCACAGGACTAAATGGTCTAGAGGGTATAAAGGTTAAAAGAGATGATATTATTAGACCTATATTATACATTTCAAAAGATGACATACTTAATCAAGTGTATAATGAATACATAATTGATAAAACAAATCTTGAAAATAATTACAGTAGAAATAAAATTAGAAATTTAGTTTTTCCAGTACTAGAAGAAATTAATTCTAAGTATATAGATAATATAGTTAAAATTCACAAAAATGTTGTAAATATAAACGATAAAAAATATGAATATATTTTGAATAGTTTAAATGAAAAAAATATAAAATTAAATACAAAAAAAATTGAACAAATATATAATATTTTAGATAAAAATGAAACTAAAATTATAGATTTGGGTAATGAATATATTTGGTATAAGTCATATGACAATAATAAAATATTAAAAAAAACTGATCTACAAAAAAGCTCAGAAAACATTATACTTACTTTAAATAATGAAGTAGAATTTAATGGGTTTAAGGTAGGTTATGTTGACTCAACTAGACTTGAAAAAATATCTAATAGAATGTATAATATACTTAGTTTAGATACTTTTGATGAATATTCTACATTTGTTGTTAGAACTAGAATAAATGGGGATAGATTGGATAATAAAAAGTTGAAAAAATTATTTATAGATAATAAAGTTGATAAGTTAATAAGAGATAAAATGCCAGTAGTTTTATATGAAAATATGCTAATGCTAGCAGGATATTTTTTTAAGACAAGAAGAAAAGGGTCTATAAATAAATATTACTTATATATTAGGAGAAATGATGGAAGATAAAAATATTAAAGATGATGAAGTTCTTGATGAACAAAATGAAAATCAAGAAGATATTCAAAATCAAGATGAAAAAAATAAGGAAGAAAAATCTAAAAAAAAGGTATATATTTCTGATGATGAAAATGCTGAAGAGATTAAAAAAAGAATAGAAAGTTTAAAAAATAAAAATAATAACATCTCTTTCAGAGTTAAACCACCTATATTCTTTTTATTTATACTTGTAATTATGTCTACACTTTTCTATTTTTATGGAAATAAGGTAGCTTTATTTGAAGAAAAACGTGAAATTAGTTATACACAATTTGTAAATAAGGTTAAACAAGGTGAAATTAAAGAAATTAGAGAAAATCAAGAAAAATTAACTGGTATAAAAAAAGTTGCTGGAAAAGTAGAAGTTTTTGAAACTAATAAATTGACTGATAGATTAGGTCAAGATAATTATTTAATGGAGATTGCAAAAGAAAAAAATGTTAATATTGTTGTATTAGGTACACCTTTATCTTCAATGATAACACGTATTATTTTTAGTTTTGCTCCATTACTTATCTTATTATTATTTTTCTATTTTATTAATAAGAAAATGATGGGTGCTTCTGGAGGAGGAATAGGTAACCCATTTAATATTGGAAAAGGAAAAGGAAAAATAAGAGAAAGACCAAATGTTAAATTTTCAGATGTTGCAGGATTAACAGAAGAAAAAGAAGAATTAAAAGAAATAGTAGAATTTCTAAAAAATCCAGCAAGATTTGAAAAGGCAGGAGCAAGAGTACCTAAAGGTGTCTTATTATTAGGTGAACCAGGTACAGGTAAAACATTACTTGCAAAAGCTGTTGCTGGTGAATCTGAGGCAGCCTTTTTCCCTATTTCAGGTTCTGAGTTTATAGAACTTTATGTTGGTGTTGGGGCTTCACGTGTTAGAGAATTATTTAAAGATGCTAAAAAAGAAGCACCTGCTATTATATTCATAGATGAAATAGATGCTGTAGGTAGAAGAAGAGGACAAAATAAAAATGGTGGTGGAGGAAATGAAGAAAGAGAACAAACTCTAAACCAATTATTAGTTGAAATGGACGGATTTGATACAGATCAAAGAATTATAGTAATGGCAGCCACAAATAGATCAGATGTTTTAGACCCTGCATTATTAAGAGGTGGAAGATTTGATAGAAGAATTGAAGTTTCAAAACCAGATGTTAAAGGAAGGGTTGAAATACTTAAAGTTCATAGTAGAAATAAGAAATTAGCATCTGATGTAAAATTAGAAGATATAGCTAAAATAACTCCTGGATTTGTAGGAGCAGATTTAGAAAACTTATTAAATGAAGCCGCCATTCTTGCTGCAAGAAGAAATAGTGATGAGATCACTATGGAAGATTTAGATGAAGCAGTAGATAAAGTAGGAATGGGATTAGGACAAAGAAGTAAAATAATTTCAAAAAGAGATAAGGATATGTTAGCATATCATGAAGGTGGTCATGCTTTAGCTGCAACTTTAATACCTGGAGCAAATAAAGTTCACAAAGTTACAATAATACCTCGTGGAGATGCTGGAGGATATATGATGCCTTTACCTGAAGAAACTTTAGGTAAAACTAGAAAACAAATACTTGCTGAAATAAATGTACTATTTGCTGGAAGAGCAGGAGAAGAATTAATGATGGATGATATAGCAACTGGTGCATATTCAGATATTAAAAGAGCAACTGAGCTTGCAAAATTATTAGTTTCTAGTGTTGGTATGAGTGAACTTGGACCAATAAATTATGAACATTCAGATAATGGATTTACGTTAAGTTCTGATTTAAGTAATGAAACAGCTAGAGAAATTGATTTAGAAGTTAGAAAATTATTGAAATTTAAATATGAAGAAACATTGAATTTGTTGAAGGATAATAAAGATACATTAGAAAATATAGCTACTTTATTAAAGGAAAAAGAAACTGTTACTGGTTCTGAAATTAGAGCATTAGTTTCAGGATTATCAGTAAATGAAGTGTTAGAACTTGATGATGAACAATTAGAAAAATATTACTAAATATGTAGAGTATACCTTGACAAAGATATAAAAATTTTGTAGAATAGATTGTATTAATACAAAATTACATGTAATGACATAATTACAATTAGATTATGTAGAAAGGAGCTCAAAATGGCAGTACCTAAGAAAAGAACATCAAAAGCGAAAAGAAATATGAGAAGAGCACATGATTCAATAAATGCTCCAAAATTTGTTGTTGAAGCAAATGGTAGTGTAAGAAGACCTCACAGATTAAATCTTGAAACAGGTGAATATAGAGGAAGAAGAGTACTAAAAGCGTCAGCAGAAGAAATAGTTGAATAGATAAGAAAAAATAAAAAGTTATTTGTGAACTATAATAAGAATAACAGTCTAATTTGAAAGGACTGTTTTTTTATTTTTATATGTACCCTCTTTACTGGAAAAAGCAGTAATGAGGGTATTTTCGAATTCAAAAAAGAAATATTAAAAAATAAAACTAGAATAGGTAGAAAGTTAAGTGGTTAAATAATAATACTTTTGAAATATTTAATGAATTACTAGATAATTTTGTATATGCTTAAAAAATATCATAATAAGTTTAAAGCTACTAAGATTATTTAAAATATTGGAGGTTTTTAATTATAATAGAACTAAGAAAGTTTAGTTAAAAAATATTGTTATTTTCATTGTATTTTCAAATATTTTAGCTACTTTATAGATATTCACAAAATATACAAAATATGATATAATTTAAAATTATAGAGTACAATGAAGGATAACATTATGAATAAAAAATATGAAGTATTAGAATATCATAAAATACTTAATAATTTAATAGATAAATCAAACTTAGAATCAACTAAAGAAAAATTTATAGATTTAAAAATGTTTAAAGAAAAAAGTGAGTTAGATAAGGAATTTGCTATACTCCAAGATTTAATAGACTTTTACAAATTTGACGATGGATTTGATTTAAGTCAATTATCAAGTATAAATAGATTTTTAAAAGTTATTTCAATTTTTGGAAATTATTTAGAAGCTGATGAATTACATGAATTAAGAAAAAATTTGGTGATTTATAGAATATCTAAATCAAGGTCTAAAAATGTTAGAGATAAATATAAGCAAATATGGAATATATTTAAAGATTTAAATGATTTAAAAGATATTGAGAATTTTATAAATGAAGTAGTAGATGATAATGGAAGTATAAAAGATGATGCTAGTTTAACTTTGATTGATATTAGAAAACAAAAAAATATCATTTTTAATAATATAAAAGAAAAGTTTGAAGCATTAATAAATAATAAAGATACACAAAGAGCAATACAAGATAAGATCATTACTAAAAGAAATGAAAGATATGTTATTGCTATAAAAACAGATTTTAAGGGACTGGTAAGAGGAATAGAACATGATAGATCTTCAACAGGTTCAACTTCATTTATAGAACCTTTAAATGTTGTATCGTTAAATAATAAATTAAGAGAATATGAAGCAAGAGAAAAAGAAGAAATAAGAAAAATACTTTTAAGATTAACAGAAATACTTAGAGGTAAACTTGAAGATTTAAAAGTTGTTGAAGAATTGTTAGAAAGACTTGATTTTTTAAATGCTAAAGTTGAGTATGTATTGGAAACAAAATCAAATATTCCTAAAATAGTTAATAATGTAAAAATACATTTAGAAGATGCAAGACATCCTTTTATAGATAGAGATAAAGTAGTACCTTTAACTTTTGATTTAGATGAAAATGATAAGGTTATGTTAATTACTGGTCCAAATACAGGAGGTAAGACAGTAACATTAAAAGTTGCAGGATTATTCACTTTAATGGCATTATCTGGTTTAGCAATACCAGCTAGTGATAAATCTATAATAGGTATGTTTGATAATGTTTTATCTGATATAGGAGATGAACAAAGTATAGAACAGAACTTGTCATCTTTTTCTTCTCATGTTAGATCAATTTCAGAAATATTAAATGAAGCAACTTCGAAATCTTTAATATTATTAGATGAATTAGGATCAGGAACAGACCCTAGTGAAGGAGCAGCCTTTGCAATGGCTATAATTGATCATATACTTGAAAGAAAAATAAAAACACTTATAACAACACATTATAGTCAAGTTAAGGCACATGCATACACTCATTCGGGAATAAAATCAGCATCTATGGAATTTAATGCTGAAACTTTATCTCCAACATATAGATTATTAGTTGGTATACCTGGAGAATCAAATGCTTTGATAATTGCCTCAAAATATGGAATAAACGAAGAAATTATTGAGAATGCTAGATCATATATTAGTGAAGATAATAGAGAAGTTGAAAAAATGTTAGCTTCAATAAAAGAAAAAAATGATAATCTTGAAATTATGAATTTTGAGATTGAAAAACTTAAACAAGAACTTGTAGAAGCTAAAAGTGATTATGAAAATAAGTTAGCTGAGTTTGAAAAAGAAAAAAACAACATATTAAAAGATGCATATAAAAAAGCTGACGACTATATTAAAGATATGCAGAATAAAGCAAAAGCCTTAGTTGATAAAATCAATTCAGATAATATTAAGAAAGAAGAAGCCAAAATACTACAAAAAAATATAAATATGATAAGACAATATATAGAAGATAGTAAAAAAGAAAATATTGTTGAAAAGAAACATATTAAATCTAATTTGAAATTTGAAATAAATGAAGAAGTTTTGGTGAAAACATTAAATCAAGTTGGAAAAGTTCTTAGAATTATTCCAGAAAAAGAATCTTTACAGGTTCAAGCAGGAATTTTAAAAATAACTGTTGCCTTTGAAGATGTTGCTAAAATACCTAAGAAAAAGAATAATAGTTTTACTAATGTGATTAATTCAAAGGTTACTCATGTTAAAGGTGAAATTGATGTTAGAGGAAAAATTGCAGAAGAAGCAATAGAAGAAATAGAGATATATTTTAATAGAGCTATTTTAAACGGGTTCACTAATGTTGCAATTATACATGGAAAAGGAACTATGATTCTTAGAAAAAAAATACATGAATATCTTAAAAAGTCTGTTTATGTTTCAGAATTTAAAGATGGACACCCTAGTGAAGGTGGACTAGGTATTACTATAGTGACATTGAAATAGAGGAGAAAAAATGAAAATATATAATAGTTTAAATAATAGATTAGAAGAATTTATACCTATTAATGAAAACAAAGTTGGAATTTATGTATGTGGACCAACTGTGTATAATTATATACATTTTGGTAACTCAAGACCTGTTATAGTTTTTGATACTCTTGCAAGACATTTTATAAATCAAGGTTATGAAGTTTCATTTGTTCAAAATTTTACAGATATAGATGATAAAATTATTAATAAAAGTATAGAAGAAGCTATTTTATTTGAGGAAATTTCAAAAAAATATATAGCAGCTTTTATGGAAGATATTTCTAAATTAAATATACTTGATATTGTAAAAAGACCAAAAGTAAGTGAATATATACCTGAAATTATACAAATGATAGAAGGGCTTATTGATAAGGGATATGCATATATTTCAGATGGAGACGTTTTTTTTAGAGTTAATAAATATTCAGAATACGGTAAGTTATCCAATCAAAGATTAGAAGATTTATCAGTTGGTGTAAGAATTAGTAAAGATGATAAAAAAGAAAATCCTCTAGATTTTGTATTATGGAAAAAAATGAAAGAAAATGAACCTTATTGGGATTCACCTTTTTCTAAAGGTAGACCTGGTTGGCATATTGAATGTTCTGTAATGAGTAGAGAATTTTTAGGAGATAATTTTGATATACATGCAGGAGGAATAGACTTATTATTTCCTCATCATGAAAATGAAAGAGCTCAAAGCATTTGTTTTTGTAATGAAAAATCTTCCTTTGCAAATTATTGGCTCCATAATGGTTTCTTAGAAATAAATGGAGAAAAAATGAGCAAGTCCTTGGGTAATTTTATTACATTAAGAGAAGTTTTAAAAAATTATTCTGGAGATGTAGTTAGATTTTTCATGTTATCAACCCATTATAGAAAACCTATAAATTACTCTATAGAGAATTTGGAAATATCTAAAAAAACATTAAATTCAATAATAGATAATATTGATAGATATAAGCAATTAGTAGTTGATAATAATTCAAATATTAAGATCATAAAAGATATAAATGAGTTTGAACTTAATTTTAATTCAGCTTTAAATGATGATTTAAATACGCCTTTGGCAATATCGTGTATACATGATTTAATTAGAAAAACTAATAGACATTTAAATTCATCAGTATTTAAAGAAATTGTACTAGTAATTGAAGTTTTAGAAAAATATATAATTAATGTTTTGGGGATAAAGATGGAAAAAGATAAAAATGACATTTTAAGTGAAAAATTAATAGAATTATTAAATAGAATTAGAGAGGATGCTAGAATCAATAAAAATTATGCATTGTCTGATATGATACGTGATGAACTATTAAAGTTTGGAATAAAAACAGTTGATAGGAAGGTAAAATAAATGCTTAATAAAAATTTTATAAAAAGAATAATAAGATCTCTTAGAATAAATAAGAATATATCAATAGATTTAGGTACTGCTAATATACTTATATATGATAAGCAGGAAGATAAAATAGTTTTAAATGAACCATCAGTTTTAGCAAGAGATAAAAAAACTGGAAAAGTTATTGCTGTTGGTAAAGATGCAAGAGAAATGTTAGGGAAAACGCCTGATAGTATTGAAGCTATTAAGCCTCTTAAAGATGGAGTAATTGCTGATTTAGATGCAACTCGTGAAATGCTTTCGCATTTTATGTATAAAATATATGGAAGTTCAATATTTAAACCAGAAGTAATGATTTGTGTTCCTTTAGAAGTTACTCCTGTAGAAAGGAAAGCATTATTTGATTCTGTTAGTGGAGCTAAAAAGATATATATAATAGAAGAAGGAAGAGCTGCAATTATTGGTTCAGGAATTGATATATCTAAACCAGTTGGTAATATGGTTATAGATATTGGTGGAGGTTCAACTGACGTTGCTATACTTTCATTAGATGAAGTTATAGCTTCAAAATCTATAAGAATTGCTGGGAATAAATTTGATGAGGATATAGTAAGATATGTAAGAAATAAATATAATTTATTGATAGGTGATAGAACAGCAGAAAAGATTAAGAAAGAATTAGCTACTGCAACATATGAAGAAGAACCTAAAGTAATGACTATTAAAGGGAGACAATTAGAAGTTCAAACACCAGTTTCTTTAGAAATTAATTCTAATGAAGTTTATGAAGCTATAAGATCATCGCTTCATTCAATAATTAATACAACTAAAGAAGTACTTGAAAAATCACCACCTGAATTAGCTGCTGATATCTTAGATAATGGTATTGTAATGACGGGTGGAGGTTCTATGATTAAAAATTTCACGACATTGGTAGAACAGGAGGTAAAGGTAAAAGTGTACTTATCAGATCATCCGTTAGATTCAGTTGTTCTTGGTGGAGGAAAGGCGTTTGATAATAAGAATTTATTGAGAACATTACAAATGAGAGAAAATTAATATGGAAATATTTAAAAATGAAATATTAAATTTGAAAAAAAGTGCAACTTTCATGTTTTTTGCAGATAATAGGATATCTTTATTAGAAAAAGCTAAAATATTTACATCTATGTTACTTAATGAATTTAATACGGATGTATTATCTCATCCAGATGTAAGTTATTACTTTGAATTGAAAATTGATGATGTAAGGGAAATAATAATAGGTTCAGTTGAAAGTCCATATATTTCTGATAAAAAAATATATATCATTGATTCAATTGAAACTACAAAGAAGGAACCTTTGAATGCACTTTTAAAAGTAATAGAAGAACCTCCACAAAATGTATATTTTATACTACTTACAAGAAGATTAGAGATACTTGAAACTATTAAATCAAGATCTATAATATTAAATTTAAACTTAAGTATAGCCACTGAGAATATAACTAAAAATATAGAAATGTTTAATTTTTTAGAAAATAATGTTGATTATTTAAATATATATCTAGATAGAAAAGATTTAATTGATTTAGAAGTATATAAAATAGATTCTTTAGAAGAGGCTGTTAACTCTATTAAAAACTATTTTGATGAAATAAATGTATTTACAGTTATATCATATCAATATGCAATAGATTATTTAATAAATAATATTAAATTTATGAAAGAAATTGATGTAATAATTTTAAAAGATGATCTATTGTCAGTATTATTAGTGAATAATGATAATAAAAAAAGTAGAGAAAGAATAAAAACATTTATGAATACTTGTATAAATAAATATTCTAAATTTAAAACTTTAAATTATCTTGAAGAATTATTAGAATATAAGTTAGCAATAAATTCTAATGTAAATTTGAAAATATTAATGTTTTTATTTATAGATACTTTATCTAAAAATTGAAAAGAATGGTGACAAATATGTCTATAGGAATTTTTGACTCTGGTATGGGAGGAGTAACTGTATTAAATGAAATTAGAAAACAATATCCTAATATTAATATTCATTTTTTTGGAGATACAGCTAGATTGCCATATGGAGAAAAAAGTAAAGATGAGATAATTAAATACTCAAGTGAAATAGTTGAGTTTTTATTAACCAAAAAAGTTGAGTTGATTGTTGTTGCTTGTAATACTGCAACATCACTTGCACTTGATGAAATAAAAGAAAAATATGATGTTAATATTATTGGAGTAATTGAGGCAGGAGTAGAGGGTGCGATAAATAATAAAAGTAAAAACATAGGTTTGATTGCAACTACGGCAACAGTAAATTCTAAAAAATATACACAAAATTTAAATAATATTAATTCAAGTATAAAGGTGATAGATAAATCTTGCCCTTTATTAGTACCTGCAATAGAAAATGGAAATATTAAAGGGAAAGATATAGATGAGTTAATAAATAAATATATTGATAATATGAGTAAAGAAATTGACAGCCTTATACTCGGATGTACGCATTATTCTATTTTAAAAGAATCAATAAAATCACTTTATTTTAATATTGATATAATTGATCCATCAATTGAGATTGTAAAAATTATTAATGATAGAGATTTAATAAAACATAAAGAAGAAGATTCTAAAACATTTTTTTATGTTTCAGGAAATAAGATGCAATTTAAGAATAATTTGAAGAATATTTTCTCGATTGAGACCGATAATATTTTTGAAATAAGAGGAGAATAAAATGTATGAGTATTTTGAGGGTATATTAAGCGTAAAAAATCTTAATTATGTTGTTATAGATATTAATGGAGTAGGTTATAAGATATATACATCTATAAAAACTTATGATAAGCTTAATTCAATTGGAGAAAAAGATAAGTTATACATACATACTATAGTTAAAGAAGATGATATTTCATTTTTTGGGTTTAAAAGTGAACTTGAAAGAAGTATTTTTCTTGAATGCATTGCAATAAATGGTATAGGAGCTAAAAAAGCAATTGCAATATTATCTAATTTTAAGTTTGAAGAATTAGCTGCTATAGCTTCTTCAAAAAATTTTAAAGAACTTGCAAAAGTTCCAGGTATAGGAATGAAAAAAGCAGAAAAAATAATGGTAGATCTTTCTGATAAGCTAGAAGGGTTAAAAATAACAAGCAATGCTTCTAGCAAAGATATGATAGAATTATATAATAAGAAAGAAAATTTAAGATTAGCATTAGAATCTTTAGGTTATGAAAGAATTAATGTAAGTCAAATTATGGAAGATGAAAAGATTAGAGAACTAAATATGCAAGAATTAATTAAACTTGCATTATTTAATATAAACAAAAAGAAAAAGTAGGTGAAAAAATGAATTTATCATGGCTTCTTATTATTTTAGGAGCGATAATGTGGGGGATAGATGGAGTATTATTAACACCACGTTATTTTAAATATGGTTTATATAATGTTGTTTTAATAGTATTCATAGCTCATCTTTTACCCTTTTTATTTATGTTAATTACTAAGAGAGAATATATAAAGGAAATAAAGAAAGTAAATTTATCTGATAAATTATATTTCTTATTAATAGCATTGTTTGGAGGAACTATAGGCACTTTATCTATTGTAAAAGCATTACAATTAAGTGAATTTAATCCATATAGCTTAGTCATATTAATACAAAAATCACAACCTGTATTTACAATATTATCAGCCTATTTTATATTAAAAGAAAAAATTACACATAAATTTAAGATAGTATTTATAATTTCTATTATCTCATTACATTTTTTAACTTTTGGACTAAACAGTCCATTCGATATAGAGATTAAATCTGTATACTCTGCGATTTATTCGTTAATTGCAGCAATTTCTTTTGGTTTATCAACAACTTTTAGTAGAAAGGTTGCTATGAAGTATAACGCTAACTTATCTACATTTATAAGATTTATGTTTACAACAATAATAACTTTTTTACTATTATTGTTAAATATAACTCAAACTAAGATTGATATAATATATTTAATTTCAAATAATCAAATAATATTACTAGCTATATTTATTGCGATTTGGGGAGTAATAGCTGCTAATTTTTACTACAAAGGATTGCAAAATACAAAGGCAATATATTCTACTGTTTCTGAATTAGCATTTCCTTTAACATCTGTTTTTATAGATATTTTCATTTTAGGAAATATTTTAGATCCTATTAGAATATTAGCAGGTTTAGTATTATTACTTAGTATATTATATTTAAATATAAATAATGAATAAAGGAGCAAAAATGGAATATATTAAAATAAGAGGTGCTAGGGAACACAACCTTAAAAATATTGATATAGATATACCTAAGAATCAATTTGTTGTAATTACGGGAGTAAGTGGTAGTGGAAAATCATCTCTTGCGTTTGAAACAATATATTCTGAAGGTCAAAGAAGGTATGTTGAAAGTTTATCAGCATATGCAAGACAATTTATAGGTCAAATGAAAAAACCAGAGGTAGATAGTATTGAAGGGTTATCACCAGCAATATCAATAGAACAAAAATCTGTTTCCAAAAATCCAAGATCAACAGTTGGTACAATGACAGAAATATATGATTATATGAGACTTTTATGGGGTCATATTGGTAGTGCACATTGCCCTGTTTGTAAATCTTTGGTTAAAAAACAAAGTATAGAAGAAATTACTAATGAAGTACATTTAAAGTGTAAAGATAAAGATAAATTAATCTTTTTATCTCCTATAATAATAGATAAAAAAGGAAGTTTTAAAAATTTATTTATTAATTTATCAAGACAAGGATATCTAAGAGTAAGAGTAGATGGAACAATACTTGAGCTTGATGATAGCATTGAATTAGATAAAAATAAAAGACATAATATTGAATTAATTACTGATAGAATAGTATTTAAAGAAGAAAATATCTCAAGAATAAATGAGGCTATAGTTAATGCAACAAAATTATCTGAAGGTAATTTAATTGTAAATATAAATGGATTAGACTATAAATACAGTGAAAATTTTGTATGTAGTAATCATCCTGATATATCATTTCCAGAAATCAATCCAAGACTTTTCTCATTTAATGCACCTTATGGAGCTTGTGAGGAATGTAATGGTCTAGGGTCATCTTTAGAAGTTAATATGGATGCCATTTTATTAAATAAAAATATCTCTATTAATGAAGGTGCATTATCTGTTGTTGGAGGTAGTTCACCTACATCTTGGACTTGGAAATTATTTAAATCATTTTTAGAAGGACATAATATTGATGCAGATAAACCTTTTAAAAAATTATCACAAAAAGAAAAAGATCTAATATTTTATGGAAGTGATAAAGAATACCAATTTTCAATTCATACTAAAGATTATGATTATGATGGAATGAAAACTTTTGAGGGACTTATAAATCTTGTTAAAAGAAGACATAAAGAGTCAATGAGTGATTCTAATAGAGAAGAAATTCAAAATAGATATATGATAGAAACTAGTTGCTCTAAATGTAGTGGTAAAAGATTAAATGATATAGTTCTTGCTATTACTATTAATGATAAAAATATTATTGATGTTACAAATATGAGTATAGTTAATTCTTTAAATTTTTTTGAAAATTTAAATTTAACTGAAAAAGAGAAACAAATTGCTGAAGAAATATTAAAAGAGATAAAGAATAGATTATCTTTTTTAATTAATGTTGGACTAGATTATCTTTCATTAGATAGAATGACTAAAACACTTTCTGGTGGTGAATCACAACGTATAAGACTTGCAACTCAAATAGGGTCAAGATTAACAGGAGTAATATATGTTTTAGATGAACCAAGTATAGGACTTCATCAAAGAGATAATGATAAGCTATTGAGTACTTTAAAAGATTTAAAAGATATTGGAAATACATTAATAGTAGTGGAACATGATGAAGATACAATGATAGAATCAGATTATTTAATCGATATAGGACCTAATGCAGGTAAGTTTGGTGGAGAAGTAATATCTTATGGAAAACCTGATGATGTTATTAAAGAAGGAAAGTCGCTTACAGCTAAATATTTAAATAAAGAAATTCAAATAGAAGTACCTAAAAAACTTAGAAAATCAAAAGAATATTTAAAAATCAATGATTGCTATGGTAATAATTTAAAAGGTGTGAATTTAAAAATTCCGTTGGGGATATTTACAGTTGTAACAGGAGTAAGTGGTAGCGGTAAATCGAGTTTAATTAATCAAACTCTTTATCCTATATTACATAACTATTTAAATGAAAAAACAATGTTCCCATTAAAACATGGAAACGTAGATGGATTAGATAAAGTGAAAAAAGTTATTAATATAGATCAAAGTCCTATAGGTAGAACACCTAGATCAAATACTGCTACTTATACTAAGATATTTGATGATATTAGAGCTATATTTTCAGAAACTAATGATTCAAAAGTTAGAGGATTTGATAAAGGAAGATTTTCATTTAATGTAAAGGGTGGAAGATGTGAAACATGTTCTGGAGCTGGAATTAATAAAATAGAAATGAATTTTTTACCTGATGTATATGTAGAATGTGAAATGTGTAAAGGTAAGCGATATAATAAAGAAACCTTAGAAGTTAAATATAAAGGTAAGAATATTTCAGAAGTATTAGATATGAGTGTTATAGATGCATATGAATTTTTTGAAGCAATACCATCATTAAAAAGAAAGCTTCAAACTTTAATTGATGTAGGAATGGACTATATTACATTAGGACAACCTGCAACAACTCTTTCTGGTGGTGAAGCTCAAAGAATAAAACTTGCTTCTGAATTATCAAAGGTTACAAAAGAAGGAACTATGTATATCTTAGATGAACCTACAACTGGGCTACATTTTGAAGATGTAAGAAAACTTTTAATAGTTTTAGATAGATTAGTTTCAAAAGGAAATAGTGTTGTTGTTATTGAACATAATCTAGATGTTATAAAATGTGCAGATCATATTATAGATATAGGTCTTGAAGGTGGAGATAAAGGTGGATATATTGTAGTTGAGGGGGCACCAGATAAAATTATGAAACATAAAGAATCTTATACAGGAAAATTCTTAAAAAGACATTTAAATAAATAGGAGGATAAATGCATATTAATGAAGTAGTAAGAAATTTACAAATTTCAATTATTAGACAAATTTCAGCAAGAATGCCAGAATTTAAAAATGGAATTAACATGACTATAGGTGAACCTGGGAATGATTTGCCTCATGAGCTAAAAAAATATATGTCAGAGGTTACTTTAAACGAAAAAATAGGATATACAAATACTGGAGGAGCTATAGCATATAGAGAAGCTGTTGCTAAATATTATAATAAACTTTATGGTTCAAATTATACTTGGAAAAATGCTTTAGCTAATGCTGGATCTACTGAAGGGATATCTTCTTTTTTAAGAACTGTATTACAACCTGGTGATGAAGTAATATTACCAACTCCTACATATCCTGGATATGAGCCAAATATATTACTTATGAATGCTAAACCTGTATATATTGATTTAAAACACACTGATTTTGAATTAACAGCTGATATTTTAGAAAAATATATAACACCAAAAACTAAAGTTATAATACTTACTTATCCTAATAATCCAACAGGGACAGTTATGTCTCTAGAAGAAATGGATAAAGTTGCTGAATTGTTAAGAAAGTATGATATATATTTATTAAGTGATGAAATTTATTCAGTTCTTGCATTTGATAAGTATAATTCTTTTGCAAGATATACAGATTTAATAGATAAAATAGTTGTAATAAATGGATTTTCTAAATCTCATTCTATGACAGGATACAGAGTTGCATATACTTTAGCTTCAGAGGAAGTTATAAATAATATGAATAAAGTTGGACAATATACAATGACAGGTGTAAATACAGTAGGTCAATTAGGAGCTATTTACGCTTGTGAACATATACCTACAAGAGAAGATGTAGTAAAAGTTAACAAATCTAAATTAAAGCGTATGATGAATGGTTTAAGAGAAATAGGGTTTAAAGTTATTGAACCAAAAGGAGCATTTTATCTTTTTGTTGACTATACAATGTTTTCTAATAAAAAATCTTTAGATTTTGCATTAAATTTATTAGAAAAAACAGAATTAGGTGTAGTTCCTGGTATATGTTTTAATGTTGAAGGATATTTTAGATTATCTGTTACTCAAAGTGATGAGATAATAGATGAAGCAATTAAAAGATTAAAAAAATATGTTGAGAATGAGTGTAAATGAAAAAAGGTGATATAGTAAATCTTGACATTGTTGGTATAGATTTTCCAGCAAAACCATATGGATATCTAGAAAATGATGATAGAAAATGTTTTGCCAATACTAATGTAGTACCAGGTCAAAAAATTCAAGCTAGAATAGGAAAAATAAAAAATAATAAGATAGAATTAAGGGATATAGTAATACTTGAAAGTTCTGAAAATGTTGCAAAACCTTTTTGTGAAAAATTTAATAGTTGTGGTGGTTGCTCATTTCAATACCTTAGCTATGAAAAGCAAGCAGAGCTTAAAGCTAATTTAGTGTATAAATTAATTGATAATGTTGTAAAAACTAAAGATTATGAAAAACTTCCTATAGTTACTATGGATAAAGATAAAGAATATAGAAATAAAATGGAATTTAGTTTTGGAAATGAGTATAAAGATGGTCCAATAATTTTAGGATTACATAAAAAAAATTCATTTCATGATATAGTTAATGTAAATGAATGTAAATTAATGGATGAAAACTTTAGAAAAATAGCTAAATTTACTAATGATTTTTTTTCTAAGAAAGAAATAAGTTTTTATCATAGATTAACACATATAGGTTTTTTACGTAATTTAGTTATTAGAAAAGGTGAAAAAACAAGGGAGCTTGGAGTGAATATAGTTACTACATCTCAAGCAGAAAACTATGATATTATTAGTGAATATAAGGAAAAGTTACTTAATTTAGATCTTAGTATGGAATTAAAATCAATTATTCATACTATTAATGATAATAAATCTGATACAGTAAAAGCTGATAAAGATATAATATTATACGGTAAAAGAGATATTACTGAAAAATTATTTGACTTAAATTTTAAGATTAGCCCTTATTCATTCTTTCAAACTAACTCATTTGGAGTTGAAAAACTATATCAAGAAGTAATAAATAATTTATTATTAATAACCAATAAATTTAATGAAAAACCAATAGTATTTGATTTATTTAGCGGTACAGGTACCATAGGTCAAATTGTATCTAAATATTCAAAGGAAGTTTACGGAATAGAATTAATAGAAGAAGCTGTTATTAAAGCAAATGAGAATGCTTTAAAAAATGGAATAACAAATGCAAAATTTATAGATGGAGATGTATTTGAAAAATTAAGGGAATTTGATAAAGAAAATATTAAACCAGATATATTAATACTAGATCCTCCAAGAAGTGGTGTTGGAGAAAAAACTATAGTTAAATTATTAGAATATGAAGTTAAGCATATTATTTATGTTTCATGTAATCCCAAAACTCTTGCTGAAGATTTAAAGATTTTTGAAGATAATTCATATATATTAAAAAGAGTAGTGTGTGTAGATATGTTTGGTTATACACCACATGTGGAGACAATCGTGTTGCTTTCCAAACTAGATTCAAAGAAATATATTAGTATAGAACTTCCGATGGATGATATGGATTTAACAAGTGCTGAGAGTAAGGCTACCTATAAGCAAATTCAAAACTATGTTTTGGAAAAGTTTGGGTTTAAGGTATCTACACTTTATATTGCACAAGTGAAGAGAAAATATGGTTTAGACATTAGGGAACACTACAATATATCAAACAACGAGAGTCGGAAAATCCCACAGTGCCCAATTGAAAAGGAAGAGGCTATTTTTGATGCGTTGAAGTATTTTAAGATGGTGTATTATTAAAACAATAGGGGGCATAGACAGTGGCTAATATTGAAAGTATTAAACAAAAAATACTACAACTGGATGCAGGTTCATTTCAAAATCTTTGTGATTCTTATTTATATAAAACAGGCTATCCGAGTATAGTATCTCTTGGTGGAGAGGCAGGTACACGTAAGACCACTTTAGGTACACCTGATACTTATTTTATTGCATCAAATGGAAAGTATGTTTTTGTTGAATACACAACTCAAAGGACGAACTTATTTGCAAAAATTAGTGATGATCTTGAAAAATGTCTTGATACAGCAAAGACAGGTGTTCCGCATGACAAAATCTCTGAAATTATTTATTGTCATACTTCATCAAACTTTACACCATTGCAAGATAGTGAAGTAAAAAAACTGTGTGAAGATGTTGGAGTTAAGCTTGTAATTATTGGAATTGATAAGCTTGCAGAAGATATATATCTTTTCCATCATAATCTTTCACGTGATTTTTTGGGAATATCAATAAGTACAGATCAAATTCAATCATATGATGAATTTATTAATAGTTACAATGCAAATAGAATGGCTGCTCCAATTGACACTAAATTTTTATTCAGAGAAAAAGAATTTCAAGATATCATCAATGCTTATCTTAAAGTGGATGTTGTTATACTTAGTGGTTCATCAGGTACGGGAAAAACACGTTTAGCTTTGCATTATGTAAAAAATCATGCAGATGCTAAGAATGAAAAGACTTACTGTATTCATAGTAATGCATTACCAATATACGAGGATTTAAAACTTTTTTTAGATAGACCAGGAGATTATTTTCTTTTTATTGATGATGCCAATCAATTGTCAGGACTGCAGCATATTATTCGATACGTTAGTATGAAATCAGAGGGATATAATGTAAAAATACTTATTACAGTAAGGGATTATGCACTTCAAAAAGTGATAAACGATGTTAAAGCAATCACTTCTTATGAAATTGTGAATGTAAATGTATTTTCAGAGAATGAGATTAAGGAATTACTTGAAACTTCATTGGGCATTTTGAATTCAGATTATCAAGAACGAATTATAAGAATTTCAGAAGGGAACGCCCGTATTGCTATACTTGCTGGGAAAGTAGCATGCAGTTCAAATCGTTTGGATTCTATTGACGATGTGTCACAATTATATGAAGATTATTATGGTTCTAATTTAGAAAATAATCAATTTTTTACAGACAAAAATCTGTGTATAACTTCTGGTATAATTGCTTTTCTTGAAGCAATTCATTTAGATTATATTGATGCACTTTTACCAATTCTACAGGAAAAAGGGTTAAATCGAGATAGTTTCATTGAAAATATCCATATGCTTCACGAGCTGGAGATTGTCAATATTTGTAATGATAAAGCTGTTCGTTTTTCTGATCAATGTTTGTCTAATTATTTGTTAAAATATATTTTCTTTGACAAAAAATTACTTAGTTTGTCGAAAATGATTAAAGCTTGCTTTTTAAGTTACAGAGAGAGAACTATATCTTCTGTTAATACGTTGCTTAATATTTTTAAAAATAAGGCACTTTTAAATTTTGCTGAGAAAGAAATAAAGTTATTATGGGATGAATTATCAACAGAAAAATCGCCAATCTTCTTTGAATTTGTAAAAGTCTTTTTTCGCATTAATCCTACGGAAACACTTTTGCTTTTGCAAAATGAAATTGAATCTGAAGAAAGAGTGATTTGTGAATGGATTGATATAGATACTGAAAAAAGAAAAAATTATCAATATGTGGAAAATGATATCATTAAAACTCTTGGTGGATTTGCAGATATGAATGATTTGCCAACCGCTTGTGATTTGTTTTTTCAATATTATCTAAAGCGACCAGATTTATTTATGGAATTTTACCATGCAGTTAATATATATTTTCGTATTCAGAGGGATTCTTTTCGTAATAGTTTTTATACTCAAATAATTTTTTTTGAAAAAATAATAGAATATTCAAATGATTGGAAACAAGAATTTATTGTAATAATTTTTTTGCAGATAGCAGAAGAATTTCTGAAGTTAAAATTTTATCCAGCGGAGGAAGGACGAAAGAATGCAATAACCATATATCAGATTCCATTAACTATGTCTAAAGGTGTTGAAAAATATCGTGGGTTCATTTGGGAATCGTTAACTTCTTTGAGTAAAATTGAAAAGTATAGAGAAAAAGTTAGGGAAATTCTTAGTTCTTATGGTGGCATTATTGACGATATAAGCATTCCTGTTTTACAATTTGATTTAAAATATATTGAATTAATTTTGAAGTTAAATTTTCCACCAGATAAATTGGCAAATTGCCTTTTAGCAGACAAAATAGTGCAAGTTTTTAGCAGAATGAATTATTCTTGTGAATCCTTGTTTTCTGAATATTTTGAAGGAGAGGGCTTTCAATTATATTGTCTTCTTAAAGGACCAGATTATAAAGAAACTGGTTATGAAGAAAATAGAAAACAAAAGCAGCAATCAATTAATCATTACACTTTGAATTGTGATTTACAGATATTTAAGAAGTTAATTGATGTTTGCAACGGTATTTCTGAGCTAGATAACCATTCATATTGGGAGGTTGGTGAAGGATTAGGCATTGCCTTTGATGCTATTTCCGATAAAGCAGATTGGTATGTTGATGCAATTAAATATTATATCAAAAACGATACACCAAACAATTTACATCCATACCATCTAGTAGACAATTTATTTTCATTATTATCCGATTCAGAAGTGTATGAAATTATTATTAGTGAAGAATATAGTCAGAAAAATGCTTGGACATATGCATATTATCATGAATTACCGCAGGGATTAATTACAGAAAAACATTTACAAGGGCTTTATGATTTTTTGAAAGATACTTCTGACAGATATATTACCTCATCATCAATGCGTGATGTAGATTTTCTGGATAAATATAAAGCAATAGATGAATTAGCATTAATAGAAGGTTGCAAAATTATTTTGGATAAAAAAGAGTATTCCTCTTTTATCGTGGATATTTATTTTGGCTTGTTATTTAATTATCATCATAATACACCAAAGGAAGTGATTCAAAAATTTAATTGCAATTTAGAATTGCTTGAAGAAATATACCATGCTATGTTGTCATATGATAAACATCATGATTATGACGGACAATTTTTGAAGGAAATATATTCGGTTAGACCTTCTATACTGGACAAGTATATAGATTATTTAATAAATAGTGACTCCTTTAGCGACCATCAAGAAAAGCATTGTTGCTTTTTTGATTTGGACGATTTTGTAGAAATATATAATAAAATCTTTGAGCAGTTGATAAGAAACCGTCAATATTCTAGGTTGTCAGTACCGTGTTTTTTAGAATCTTTATTATTGCCAAAGCAAAATGAGAAAAAGCTGTTAGAAAGACAAGATATGTGGATTCGACAATGTATTCAACAATTCTGCAATGATGAAGCAAAAATGTATTGCCTATTTTCAGTTGTGTCAAAATTAGAGATCAAAAGAAAAAAAGAGTATATATTGCTATTTCTTGAGAATAATCCGTTGTTTGAAGACTTTGAAAAAATACCATTAACACCTACTTCTTGGAGTTGGTCAGGTAGTGCAGTACCTATGTATTCAGCTTGGATTGAATTTCTCGAATCATTGTTACCAAATTTTATAGGTTTAAAGTGGATAAAACATAAAAACTATATTGAAACAAAAATTGATGATTTACAAAAACAAATCGAAGCGGAGCAGATAGACGAGATTTTAAGAGGATGATTTATGAATACAAAAAGACTGTATAAATATATAAGTAAAACTATCTGTGAATTGACATTTCATGATGGTTTAACCTACAAACAAATTTATCTAAATCTTATTTAAGGTTTAAAAAACATTATGGATGTTGGAGATGTTATTAAGACTGGTTTGGACAATGATGAGCAAGTCGAGACTGTAGTGTTGATACAAAGAATAAAATAATAACATAGGATAAGGGAGCTTTTAGCTCTCTTTTATTATGAAAGGAGCTAAAAACACGGATAGTAAATATGATTAAGTATTTTGGATAAGGATAAAGATGGATTTTAAATTCAAAAGAGAAAATGAAGACAGTAATTTTTTAAAAGGAATTAAATTTAGTTGTTTTAAAAAATTGTCCCAAAAATATAGTTGTTTGTCCTAAATTGTGATATAATAAAGAAAATAGGAGGTATGATAATATGAAAAAACAAAATGTTTTTAATTTAATAAAATACCATGTGGAGAGAAATGAAAAATCCTTTAAAAATGAAGCAATAGAAATAGCGAGATATTTTGATAGTGTTGGAGATTATCAATTATCTGAATATATAATGGGGTTAATATCAGAAGCAAATTTGTATTCACCACAGAACAATGACTTTGAAAGTGAATTTTTAAAGCAAGTAGAAATACGAAATTTAGAGGCATTAAATTTACCACTTGAGATAATAGAAGATATAAAAGGAATTATTAATGCTGTAAATTATAATATAGGAATTAATAAATTTTTGTTTGAGGGTTTGCCAGGTAGTGGTAAAACTGAAGCTGCCAAAAATGTTGCAAGATTATTGGATAGATCTCTTTTTAGGGTTGATTTTGAAAATTTAATAGATAGTAAATTGGGAGAGACTAATAAAAATATTATAAAGTTATTTAGAGAGATAAATATGATTCCAAATGCCAATAAGATAGTAGTTTTATTTGATGAAATTGATGTTATAGCTCTTGATAGAATTAACTCTAATGATATTAGAGAAATGGGAAGAGTAACATCTACTATTTTAAGAGAGTTAGACAGATTAACTGATCTTAATAAAGAAATAATTATTATTGCAACTACTAATTTATATTCAAATTTTGATAAAGCATTAATTAGAAGATTTGATGCAGTTATTAATTTTAATAGATATAGTAATGAAGATTTAATGGAAGTTGCTGAACATTATTTCTCTTCATTTATAAATAACTTTAAAGTAACATCTAAGGATAGTAGATTGTTAAAAAAAATATTAAAGATAGCTCCTCAAATACCTTATCCAGGAGATTTAAAAAATATCATAAAAACATCACTTGCCTTTAGTGATATTGGATCTGAATATGATTATTTGAAGAGATTATATAACAATTTGATAGAAAATTTGGATCAAAAGGATATAAATCAACTTCATGAAGAAGGATTTACGGTTAGAGAGATAGAAAAATTAAAAGGAGAATCTAAGAGTACTGTATCAAGAAAACTAAAGAGAGAGTAAATAGATTATGAATAATGTGTTAGAGTTAAAAGGTAAACGTTTTATACAAGTCAATAAAAATGGTATACGTGGTGGAGTATCTATGAATGGTGAAGTAGAAGTTCTTACAAGCCATTTATTAAGATTAAAATTTCAGCTAAATCAAATCAAAGACTTTTGGGAAAAAGAAGACAAACCATTTAAAGGTATTTTAATTAGTGTTTATTACAATAAAATAGTTTCAAAAAGTAATCGTATTTCTGGACTTTTTAAAGGTAATGCTTCCAATAATTCAGTTGTAGGAGCCAAGTTTAGTAAAGATAAAAATAGACATATAATAACATATTTTATCGATGAAAATGATTTGAATAAAAGTATAGAATTACTTTCAAATGTATCAGATATATTATCTAAAAAATTTTCTGATAGAATAAACAAAAAAATATTTGAAGATAAAAAAATTCTTAATTCAACTGTGTTTAAAGATTCAGATATAAGTATGTCTAAATTTAAACAAGTGATTGCAGATGCTTCTTATATAGATTCATTTCAAGTAGAGAAACCTACAATTGAGCTTAAACAGAGTATTATAACTCTTTATGATGTAAAGAAAGATACAAGGTTACTGTTTGAAGACTTGGGAATAGATATTTTAAACACTAGAATTTTAGATAATCAAACCGTTTACTTAGACAAAAATCAATTAGAATTGCTTTTGGAAAAAGTACCTTATCTTGTATCAATGGCAACAGTTGATTTATCATGATTATCACATGATTATTTTATAAATGATTATCAAACAAATATATTATCTATACCATCTTCGACTATTGAACCTACTATAGGAGTTATAGATACTCTATTTGATAAAAATGTATATTTTAGTGAATGGGTTGAATATCATGATATGGTATCAGATGATATACCTAAAAATTCAAATGATTATAGACATGGGACGGCGGTATCTTCAATTATTGTAGATGGAGCTAAATTGAATCCTTGGTTGGATGATTGTTGTGGAAGATTTCGAGTTAGACATTTTGGAGTAGCTGTTGGTGCTGAATTTTCATCTTTTTCTATAATAAAACAGATAAAGAGTATTATAGTAAGTAACTTAGATATAAAAGTATGGAATATTTCACTTGGTAGCAATCAGAAAATAAACGATAATTTTATTTCTGCCTGAAGCTGCAATCTTAGATCAAATTCAGTTTGAAAATAATGTGATATTTGTTGTGTCAGGAACTAATAAACAAAGTGAAGATATTATAAAAATAGGTTCTCCTGCCGATTCTATTAATAGTATTGTTGTGAATTCAGTAACGAAAAGAGGATTGTCACCAAAATATGCTCGTGAGGGAGTGGTATTGTCTTTTTTTGCAAAACCTGATGTAAGTTATTATGGAGGAAGTGAAGAACAATATATTATAGTCTGTGAACCTTTAGGATCTGCGAGAGTCGCTGGAACTTCTTATGCCGCTCCTTGGATTGCAAGAAAGTTATCTTATTTAATTGATGTTTTAGGATTAAATAGAGAAGTTGCAAAAGCTATGATTATTGATGCTGCTAGAGGTTGGAAAGAAAAACAAACTTTTGAAGAAGTTGCATTATATGGTCATGGTATTGTACCAATTCATATTAATGATATTATTAAAACTAAAGACGATGAAATTAAATTTATTGTATCTGATATCAGTGAAAAGTGGAACACTTATAATTATAATTTCCCTATTCCTTTAAAGAATGATAAGTATTCATATATTGCAAAAGCTACTATGTGTTATTTCCCATTATGTGACAGATTACAAGGAGTTGATTATACAAATACCGAATTGAATTTACAATTTGGTATAATATGAGATGATGGTAAAATTAAGGATATTAAAGGTGATAAACAAAATATAGATTATACATTAGGTAGAGAAAAAATTTATATATTGGAAAAAGATGCCAGAGATAAGTTTAGAAAATGGGATAGTGTAAAATATATTGCAGAGAGATCTATAAAAAGATTTAGGCCAAAATCTTCTTATTTAAATAAGAACTGGGGTATGGAAGTAAAAACTAATAATCGTTTGGATCCGAAAGATGGTGTAGGGATTAGATTTGGTGTGGTAGTAACTCTTAAAGAAATGGATGGTGAAAATAAGATTGATGAGTTTATCAAAAATTGTAATTTAAGAGGGTGGCTAGTAAATGAAATTGATATTAATAATAGAATTGATATTTACCAAAAAATGAATGAAAAAATTGAATTTGAATAGAATTGTAAAATAAAAATAGAAAAATATTACTTGAATAATGAAAAAAATAAAATTAGTAAAAATTGGAGGATTATGCTTGATACAATTATAGAATATCTAATAAGATTATTTAAAATAATACTTGGTGAAATTATTAAAGAATCAATATTAAATTTTATTAATTTAATTATTGATGAATATAAGAAAAATAAAAAAACATTCACTGAATCTTTTTTTATTGAATCTCCTTGTTATAATTATAATTTAAAAATAAAAAATAAATCTCTGGGTAATAGTAATAGTTTGAATAAAGATCATATTTCGGGAATAATTATTCTAGGAATAATTATTGAATTTATAATTGTTGGGTTTTTCAAAGAATATTCCAAGTACATATCTTTATTTTTAAAGTGGTTTGGGATTATACCGATAATAGTATCCATTATATTTTGTATTTTTATATATTTTAACAAAAAAGTTCAAGAAATTACTGTTAAATTTATTGTTGTTTCAGCTATTGTTTCTATATTAACATTGTATTATTGATTGAATATTGAGGAAATGTCAATAACAATGAGTTCATCAATAGTTGAAACAGAAAAATTTTTTATATCGGTATATAAAATTTTAGGTATATTTATAGGAGTAATTCAACAAATGATATCTTACATATTACTATTGCGTGTAATAAGTGTTTATATTGATAGAAAAAAGAAAAATCCAGTAGAATTAGTTCGTATATTCATTTATAGAACAAAACAATTTGAATCAATTCATTTCCTTGGATTTTTGATAATGATGCTTTCTGTTTTATCATATTTGGTTACATTAGATGCTGTTCATGAATTTTTAATGAGATAATAAAATTTATTTGTGGTATTTTTTATGAAGAATATTCTTGCATGAGGGTATTCTTTTTATTGTGGAAAATATTTATTGAATTTGGTAGTATGTAATAGTTTATGATATCTTCTTGCTGTCTTTACATTATTTATATATTAACATATCAATTTTAGAATAGGAAAAATTATTTTAAAATGATATAATATAAAAAATGTATGGACTTAGAATAATAAAAATGATAATAAAAGAATAAGAACGTGTTATATGAAGGTATATTTTTTTGATATTAATTATAAATATAAGGCATCATTTAGAAGTTAATCTGATTAAATTAGTTGATGAAAACACAGTTTATAGATATACTCCTTTTGGGAGTCATAAAATACAAAGAAAGGATATTAATGTTATTAAAAAATTATGTTGATACACCTATTGGGAATTTAATTGTTTTAGCAGACGAGGAATATGTTAGGGGAGTGTGGTTTGATGATCAAAAATATCTAGGATCACATTATAATCTTGATGATGTTGAGGTAGGAGATAATAAGTTGATAATAAATGTTAAAAAATGGATAGAAGATTATTTTTTAGGTAAAAATCCACAATTGGATTTATCAATTTTAGGTCCAGAAGTTACAGATTTTAGAAAAAAGGTTATTGATATTTTACTGTTAGTTCCTTATGGACATACAATTAGTTATAAAGAAATATCAGAAATGATGAGCAAGAAAAAACGTTGTTCTGCAAGAGCTGTTGGTGGAGCTGTAGCTAATAATCCTATTTCAATTTTAATTCCATGTCATAGGGTTGTTGGAAGTGATGGTTCATTGACAGGGTATGCTGGAGGTATTGATAGAAAAATTAAATTATTAGAGCTTGAAAAAAATATTTAAAATTAATAAAGAAGATAAAATATATTTTATCTTCTTTTATTTATTTCTTAATATAAGTTTTGGTTTTATAATTTCTTTTTTCTTAATTTTCTTTTTGTTAATTATATTTAAAATTGATTTGCAACATTTTTTTGATAAAGTCTCTGTATTTTGTTCAATTGATGTCAAATGAAATATCTCTGAAAGTTTTAAGTTATCATATCCACATATTAAAAATTTATTTTCAGGTATATTGTATTTTTTTAAATAATAAAAAAAACCATATGCCATCATATCATTAAAGAAAAAAATTCCATCAGGTGAAGATTTTAAAATACTAGGAGCTAAATTAATTCCTGATTCAAAAGTAAAATCCCCTTTAAATATTAATGAATCATTCAAATTATTTTCCTCTAATGCTTTTTTATATCCAATTAATCTATCTTTAGAACTTTGAGATGTAAATGTACCAGTAACACCAGCTATATTTTTACAACCTTTTTTTATTAAATATTCAGTAGCTAAATATCCACCTATTTTATTATCATAAGAAATTTGAGTAATATTTGAATTTTTCATAATTCTATCGATTATTATAATGGGAACAGGTAAATTTTCTAAATATTTTTCATAATCATAATTATCTAGCATTTCATTAGAAGGACATAAAAGAATACCATCTACTTGATGATTGATATATGATTGAATTAATAATTTCTCATGTTCTGTAGAGTTATTGCTATTTGCAATAAGTAAAAGATAACTTTCTTTGTATAGAATTTCTTCTATATATTTAGATAGAGAAGAAAAAAAAGGATTATTAATATCAGGTATAATTAATCCTATCGTAAAAGTTTTTCTTTGTGCTAAAGAACGTGCTATTATATTTGGTTGATAATTTAATTCATTTGCAATTTTTTTAATTTGTTCTTGTTTTTTTTTTGAAATACGTGTTTTTTTATTATTTAGTACAAGTGACACTGTTGTTTCTGAAACAGAAGCTAATTCTGCTATATCTTTTAGTTTGATTTTTATCAAAATATAACCTCCGAAATGCGAATTATAATCTTTTAAATTATATTCTTTTTAATATAAAAAGTCAAACACTTGACTTTGATAAAAATTGTGGTATACTCAATTTGATTGGAGGTAAAACGCTTTATCATGAAAGAAATTATTAAATTTAATGCATTAAATGCAGAAGATTATTTGAATCTACATGAAAAATGTGGATTTAAAGAATATAAAAAGAAGGATGTCATTACAGCTATTAAAAATCATTTGTTTGATGCTGTCTTATTAATTGAAGAAGAAGTTATTGGAATGATTAGAATAGTAGGTGATAATAAAATTGTTTTTTTCATAAAAGATTTAATGATATTACCTGAACATAGGAATAAAGGATATGGTAGATTATTACTTAATTCTGCACTAGAGTATATATCTAAAAATGCTTGTAAAGGTGCATATATTGGTCTTATGTCTACAGTTAATCATGAAGCATTTTATGAAAAAT
>LJRV01000307.1 GCA_001612575.1 Streptobacillus notomytis | reverse complement strand
AAGTGATGCGAATGAGTTTTATACTATTATTGGCCCGGATGGCCGGCCGATGGTGGTACAGTGTAAGGCCGAAACCCGGCCGGCCGTGAAAAAAGAAGCTGTGCCGGTAAACAAAACGCAGGCACAAAGTAGAGCATCGTCTGCTTTGAATCCGGCGCAGCCGCAAGCGCAAATTCCCGTTTCTGAACCTGTCAGAGCTCCTGCTGTTGCAGTCGTACCCACAGTTAGTACTGTACCGACTCAACCAGTCACTACGGTAAAACTCACAGAAAGTATCCCACAAAAAACACCAGATACAGCAGTTGTGGAACAGCCTGTCGTCACACCAGTTGTATCGGCAACCACAAAACCGGTATCAGCTTCATCATCTCCAACGATTACATCTGTCATCCCGCAAACTGAATCTCAGAAAGTATTGAAGACTGTGCAAGCTGATCAAGCAGACCGTACTTCATCTTCCGGTTTTACCGAAATGGAAGGGGAGC
>LJRV01000306.1 GCA_001612575.1 Streptobacillus notomytis | reverse complement strand
GTCTAGACCAATTATCTGTAATTCATCAAAAAGTAGTTGGAGAGGGCGAAGTCTTACCTCAAGTTGTGCTTAAAGATGGAAGTCAGGTGCAAACGGGAACTGTCGCAACGATGCTGCATAATATTGAACTCTATAATGCGGGGCAAAGTGGGCAAATTGAAGAAGAGTTGAAGATCGCAATTCCAACTTTAGTTAAAGTGGGCTTATTTGATTATTTTGAAGTAGATGAATGGATTAAGGGAACAACTGCAGGCCGTACATTTGTTGGAATGCATGCTAAGACTTATTTACAACAAAAAGAACAAGAGAATAATTAAACGTGACTACGCAAAATTTAATGTGCCCTGTGTGTCGTCAACGACTTGAGCTGGTAAGCAAGATTTGGCGGTTTGAACAGGGCCATAGCTATGTCATTGCAATGCAAGGTTATGTGAACTTACATGTTGTACAG
>LJRV01000305.1 GCA_001612575.1 Streptobacillus notomytis | reverse complement strand
TTAATTCAGCTTGAGTTACCACCAAGCGGGCTTTCCCCCCTGTACTCCGCTGAAACAATGTAATGCCTAGGTAATCTTCCAGACTTTTAACCAGTTGTCCCACCGCTGCAGGAGTTACATTCAGCTCTTTAGCTGCGGTGGAAAAACTTTGATGTCTGGCACTGGCTTCAAAAGCTCTTAATGCGTTGAGATATACAGGAGTTTTCATTCTAAAGATTTTCTAT
>LJRV01000304.1 GCA_001612575.1 Streptobacillus notomytis | reverse complement strand
ACAGGAGGCTATGCACTCCAAGGCTCATACTGAATTTAATCAGGCTTGGCGTAAAGATGACTATCAGCTGGATAATTTTCAGGCATGGCTGGAACGCCAGAATAAACATGTGCGCAATTTACCGCCCAAGGTACAGCTCGCGATTACCAGTGCTTTTGAGCATTTTACAGCTTTACTTGGTGGATATATCCTCAAGCATCCTGAGGTATTAAGTACACTAGATGAGGATGCCATGAAGCTTTGGGTATGGCATGCCATTGAAGAGATTGAACACCGCTCTGTTGCATTTGATGTTTATCAGCAGTTGTATGC
>LJRV01000303.1 GCA_001612575.1 Streptobacillus notomytis | reverse complement strand
GTATTTAGTTCGCGGTGAAGTGACCTGATTTTAAGGAATCAAAATAAAACAAATGGCTAGGAGGGCCTATGAGTAGTTTTGATGAAATACAAAATAGAGAAGCTGGGCTGCATAAAAAGTTATCTGCAAAACAGATGGGGATGATTGCCATTGGTGGAGCAATTGGAACCGGATTGTTTATGGGAAGCAAATTTGCAATTAGCTTTGCAGGTCCCGCAGTCATAGTCAGCTATGCGATTGGTGGTTTAATTGCTTTTGCGCTTATGGCTTGTTTGGCTGAAATGACAGTTCAGCATCCTACTTCAGGTTCATTTGGTGCATATGCAGAACATTATAT
>LJRV01000302.1 GCA_001612575.1 Streptobacillus notomytis | reverse complement strand
AGCTTCAATAGTTTGAGCATCGCCACCTGCAAAAATGACTAGCGTGCCTTGTTCTGCCCCAGCTGTACCGCCTGAAACAGGGGAGTCAATCCATATCACATTTTGTGAAGCAGCAGCCTGAGCAAGTGCTTTTGTCGCAGCAACAGAGAGATTTGAGACGTCGACAATGACCTGACCCGCTTTTAAGTTTGTTTGAATTTGATCAAATACTGCTTGCACAGCTTTATCGTCGGCTAGGCAAGTCAAAATGAGAGGGTACTGTCCGATGTTGGCAAGATCGAGTGCATGCGCGCCAATATCAATA
>LJRV01000301.1 GCA_001612575.1 Streptobacillus notomytis | reverse complement strand
GCTATCACCCATAGAACGATATCTAAAGGCGAACCAGAACGAACAACTTCAGCAGAATTATTTCTTTGAGGAATTGGCGCGTCGCTCAATGCGTCACGCGATTTATCATTCGACATTTTTGTACTCGTCGTAGAACTCGCGACTTATTATATGAACAACTAAGCCAGCATCAAGCTTTTTATTTCAAAATATGGCAGGTCAGGAGGGACTCGAACCCCCAACATTCGG
>LJRV01000300.1 GCA_001612575.1 Streptobacillus notomytis | reverse complement strand
TAATATTACTATATCATATTTTAATGATACGTTATAAACATCAACCCCATGTCATGGTGCAGTATGAACACAAACAGTACCAGAATCTTCTGTAACATGATCTCCGAAAATTAACATAGAAAACCTATCATATAGTGTGTGAATATATGTTAATCTTTCAAAGTCTTTACCTGAAATCTATTTTATTAATTCAAATTCTAATCTCATTTAGACAAATGATTTTTCAGCTAATGTTTTAATTAATATTAAATTACTCTCTACTGTTTAATATACCCCGTATACTATATCTTCATTTAAAGC
>LJRV01000299.1 GCA_001612575.1 Streptobacillus notomytis | reverse complement strand
ATTTTGCATTTACCAGATGATAGTGCGGGGTTGTAGTAATAAATAAACAAGAAATATCAAGTAAAATCAAGCGACTAGATTTGTTATTTACACCTATTTGAGCTATGTTTTGAGTGGGGAAAAAATAGAGAATAAAGACGTGAATGTCAAAACCTTCATGATGTTGGCTGGGGTCGGTGTGGTCTTTTCGGGCTGTGTCAGTGTAGAAAGTTTTAGTCCGGATGCCTTTAAGCACTTTGCTTCGTCACAAGAGCTGATTGCGATAAAAAATCTGAATCAGGCCAATGGTTCAGCCAAAGCCTATGTATACGAC
>LJRV01000298.1 GCA_001612575.1 Streptobacillus notomytis | reverse complement strand
CCTTATGTAAAATATTCTTCTGAACTGGTAGTTATCTGTTCGGCCATGATTGGTGCCGGTCTGGCTTTCCTCTGGTACAACGCTCATCCTGCTCAGGTGTTTATGGGAGATGTGGGTGCTCTGGCACTGGGATCAATGCTCGGTACAATTGCGGTCATGGTTCGTCAGGAGATTGTTTTTGCAATTATGGGTGGTGTATTTGTCATGGAAGCAATTTCCGTCTTCCTGCAAATTGGCTCGCTACGTATGCGTAACAAACGAGTTTTTCTGATGGCACCATTGCATCATCATTATGAAAAGCAGGGCTGGAAAGAAACCCAGGTAGTAATCCGCTTCTGGATTATTACAATTATGCTAGTGGTTTTGGGACTAATGACCTTAAAAT
>LJRV01000297.1 GCA_001612575.1 Streptobacillus notomytis | reverse complement strand
TTAAAAAATTTTTTAGACTTAAATTTAATATTTTTGAAATTTTTAGTATCTCACTCCATTTAAATTCTTTTTCGCCTTCGAATTTCATTTGTAAATCAAATTTTGTGATACCTAATTCCTTGTCGATATAATCCTTTTTTATTTCTTTTTTTTTTATTCTTTCCTTTTAGCTTTTCCAAATATTCCATGATTCATCCCTTCTTTTTTTATTTGTTCCTTTAAAGAACATAATTCATATTATCATTTTTGTTCTTAAATGTCAACATTTTTTTATTTTTTTTTCAAAAAAAGTTGATTTTTATTTCAAAAAGGTATATAATAGTATCAACTTGGAACAAAAGGAGCTCATTATGGAATATTTGGAAAAGCTA
>LJRV01000296.1 GCA_001612575.1 Streptobacillus notomytis | reverse complement strand
AACTCAGTAGCTTTAGGATATCTATCAGCAACAGATTACACACAAGCAGATTTAAATAATCCAGGATACACTGCAAGAGGATCATATTCAATACCAAGTTCTGCTAAGGTAGGAGTAATATCAGTAGGAAAAAAAGGACATGAAAGAAGAATAATAAATGTAGCTAGTGGATATAGAGATTCAGATGCAGTAAATGTAGCTCAACTTAAAACATTAGAAGATAGATTAGATGGAGCAACAGAAGAGTTAGATGATAAGGTTAGATACTTTTCTGTAAATGCAGAAAATGATTTAAAAGATATAGTAAGAAAAGAAATAGATTACAAGAACTATGTTAAATTAAAGGTACAGAAACTAACTATAGAAGCTAGAAAAAAAGTAGGAGAACAAATAAAGGAAGACAGTATTAAAGAATTGACAAAAAAATTAGGAGAATTAGAAAAGAAAACAAACATAGTTGATAAAGCAACATCTATTAAAGCTTTAGTTGATATGAATGATAGTAAGTATAATCAAAATGGAAAATTTGATATAGATAAATATATAAAAGATTTAGAGGAAGCAAGAGAAAAAGACTTGTCTAACGTTGATAAAGTATTAACAGATGAGGAGAAAAAGCGAATAGAGGAAGAAAATTATTCTAATAAAGGGGCAAAAGGGAAAGATTCAATAGCAATAGGACATAAGACAGGAACAGAAACAGCAGCAGAAAATGCAATAGCAATAGGAAATGGAGCAAAAGCAACAGCTAGAGATAGTATAGTGTTAGGTAGCTTTTCTAAGAATACGGCTGATATAAATAAATCAGGATATGATGTAACTAAAAACGGAACTTCTGATTTAACTGATGCAATATGGAAACCAACTAAGGGAGAGCTTGCTATAGGAGATGGATCAACTGACACTAGAAGAATAACAGGAGTAGCAGCAGGAGAAAAGGATACAGATGCAGTAAATGTAGCTCAACTTAAAAAAGTTGCTTCAGGCTTATTAAATGATAAAGAGTTAAAATTTTCTGGAAATGATGGTAAAGAAGCTGTTGTTAAAATAGGAGAAAAGCTTAGTATTGTAGGAGAAGGAACAGTTACTGGTGGAACGGCTAAAAATAACTTAATAGTTAGTACAAATAAAGATAGTAAGACACTTACAATAGGATTATCTGAAAAAATAGTTGGTATAGAGAGTATAACAACAAAAACGGATGCTAATGGTAATGCTTCTTTTTTATCATCAGATAAACTTAAAATAACAGGAAATGATAGTAAAGAGACATCAATTACATCTACAAATATAGAAGTAAAAAATAATGTAGATAAGACAAAATTATCAGCAGGAGAGTTAAAGATTACAGATAAAGATGGTAATGGTGATAAAACAACTACTTTAACTAAAACAGATATAACATTAATGGATAAAACTGGTGGAAAACAAGATAAAAATAGCATAACAGCTTCAATGAGTGAAATAAGCAATAAAGATGGGGATAAAACAACTATTTCTGCAAATAAGATATCTATAGAAAATGGTAATGATAAAGTAGAGATAACAAAAGATTCTTTAATGGGTGCAACAACTATTGGTAAAGATGAACAAAATAAGATATTATTCGGAAATAATAATGGAAATTCAACTGTGACTACATTAAAAGTTGGAGGAAAAGAATTAAAATTTGCTAATTCTGGAGAAAATATAAAGATATCAAATGTAGCTAATGGAATAGAAGACAATGATGCTGTAAATGTATCACAACTTAAAAAATATGTAGAAGCCTTAGGTGGAAATGCTAAAATAGATAATGATGGTAATGTTACAGGACCTAAATATA
>LJRV01000295.1 GCA_001612575.1 Streptobacillus notomytis | reverse complement strand
TACGGCCCATCATTTTATTAACCAAACTTTGTTCGTATGGAAACATGCAACTACACAACAAAGAATAATTACGACATTAATGCTTGCTGTTCTAGGGCTGAGTTTACCTATTTTTGGATTTAGCTTAGTCATCACCTTATTTATTTTGCTCATAAAAAAACAGCTCCCTCTTAAAGCTTAATAAAGCTCTGGTCTTTGCCAACTCATCAGCTTCTCGTATTAGGGAGATGATCAGTTGGTAAAAGATTAAATGAATAAAATACCGGTTAAACAATTCCCTACTTGTAGTTTTGGCTGCTTCTTGGCAAGGTATGT
>LJRV01000294.1 GCA_001612575.1 Streptobacillus notomytis | reverse complement strand
CGATAAGTTATCAGAAATATATTTAAAGTATGAATTAAGAAAAGAATATGATAAATTAGTGTAATATTAGCATAAAATCGATCTTAAAATAAAGGATATTGAATATTCTAACCTACATGATTTCATACCTAAGATTAATTGTGTTAATGAACAAATTTCACCTTATCTTGGTTAGGAAGTGATAGCCTTTTGTAAAAAGGATGAAGTTCATTATACTTTTTATATTTCAGAAGAAATATGAAGTCTTTTTGAACAGGATGTAAGTAT
>LJRV01000293.1 GCA_001612575.1 Streptobacillus notomytis | reverse complement strand
CCAAACATTTGCTGATAACCGGCATCTAATGTATGCGAACCATGAGTCCAGGCAGCTTTTAATGACAGAGCCTGACTATCAATCTGGCCATATAGTGCTTCTCCTGATTCCTGATTGTCAAAATAGCGGACATGGGTCGCCAGCTGGTTGTGCTGGTCTAGTTTTTTGTTATACATGACGCCAATATAATGCTGACGATAGATTTCAGTGACGTCTCCGTAGAAATAACTGAGCCCAAGCTCGGGGCTAAGCTGGTAATCCACCCCAGCTA
>LJRV01000292.1 GCA_001612575.1 Streptobacillus notomytis | reverse complement strand
AATCGCACCCATACGACCAATTGCAGATGCCCAGCCAATTCCTGTTGAACGTACGGCCAGTGGATAGTATTGCGCCACATCACTATACAGCAACATTTGTGAACCGATTGACGCCGCACCCGCCAGGAATACCAGGCTGTACAGCCAGAACTGGTTTGACTGGAAGCCCATCAGGCTCATCCCAATCGCGCCCATAATACCCAGGAACATCAGTACCGGTTTCAGGTGGAAACGGTCAGCCAGAATACCACCGCCGACAATACCAACCACGGCACCCACGTTCATCACCATCATGAACATCAGACTGT
>LJRV01000291.1 GCA_001612575.1 Streptobacillus notomytis | reverse complement strand
CTTTATGAAGATCAAGTAAATCTGGTAGTGTTCCAGGTATTTATAATAGGGCTTCATTTGAATCCATATCAAGCCTTGGTAGTGATTTTAACAATCCACAAGTATATGGATGTTTTTGATTTTTAATTATTGTTTTAACATGAGCTACTTGCATTGTTTCTCCTGCATACATAACTAGTACCCTAGCTGAAGTTTCTGCTACGACTACTTAATCATGAGTTATTAGTAGTACACCTATATTTAATACCTTTTTGAATGTATTTATTAAATCAAATATTTGAGCGTGTATAGTAACATCAAGTGCTGTAGTCGGCTCATCGCAAATTAATAAATCTGGCTCACACGCTAAAGCTATTGCTATTACTACTCTTTGTCTCATACCACCTGAAAATTGATGTGGATATTGCTCAAATCTTTCTTCTGGTTTTGGAATACCAACTTTAGCA
>LJRV01000290.1 GCA_001612575.1 Streptobacillus notomytis | reverse complement strand
CTACACAGGCATATTGTCAGGATTTGGAATGCGCTAAAGAGTTAATATTTCAATTCCAGCTCAAAACTCAGAGTTGGAATTGAAATAAAGATTAATTAAAGGAATTAAGCCTCTGCTAACTCTGGTTGTTGTTCTTCTTTATAAAATGGCACATCACCATTAATAGTTGCGCGGTGCATGATGCGATGAGCATCTCCGTAATCAAATAATGCTTTATGT
>LJRV01000289.1 GCA_001612575.1 Streptobacillus notomytis | reverse complement strand
TCGAATATCGAAGTGGCTAACGTTTTACAAGAAGCAGGGGCAGTCGTTGTTTACGGTATTGTGGGTTATAAAACCCATGCCAAAATGATTATGGTAGTACGCCGTGAAAACAACAAACTGGTGCGTTATGTTCATTTAGGAACGGGTAACTACCATGCTATGAATGCTCGCATTTATACCGATTACGGCCTAATGACCACCGATAAAGACTTGTGTGAAGACGTACACCGTATTTTCCAAGAGCTCACGGGTATGGGTAAAATGGCAAAACTGAAAAAGTTACTCCATGCACCTTTTACTCTGCATGCTCAGCTCATTAACTTTATTGATGAAGAAA
>LJRV01000288.1 GCA_001612575.1 Streptobacillus notomytis | reverse complement strand
CCCTAATTTCAGCATAATTTTGAATCATGTTAAGTGAAAGCATACGCTGAAATTGTAGATGGTTATATTGGTAGCTACCAATTGGTAAAATGCTATAGGTCAAATTTTTTCTATAAGCATCCAGTAAATTATCTGTCTCCTGATTAGTCGACATAATTTCATAATAGATACTTAGAAATAACGGGGCGATAGGTAAAATAAAAAGTTGTAGAATTTTAGTACTGGTATCAAAGTTGGTATTTTGAATATCAAATAAAAGATAAATAAAGAACAGTAGAAATATCAGTACACTAAGAATAACAGCTTGAACCAGATTAAGAAAACGTCCTAATAATAACAAGGCAATAAAAAGCGCCCAGCTACCTACTAA
>LJRV01000287.1 GCA_001612575.1 Streptobacillus notomytis | reverse complement strand
TGTCTCACCTATTTTCCCTCTGGTGGACCTCATTATATTAGCATAACTCCCTCTCTGTTGTCAAGGGGGTTTTTGAAAATTTTTATTTATAATAAAAAAATATCAGATAAAATATAATTTTTTTCTATATTTTAAAAGTAATTTTTAAGTTTCCAAACTATATAATATAAAAATTATAATAATTTTAAAATCCTAAGCCATAAAGATTGTATATATTTTTATTTAATTTAAACAATACTTAGATTATATACCTCCACTTTATTTTTATCAAATTATCAATTCTCCTACATTTAATAATGGTAACATCAATGATATTAAAACAGTTCCTATCAAAAGCGCTATAATTATTATACTTAATGGCTCTAATAATCTTAACATCATTTTTATTTTAGACCCTACTTTATTACTGTATATTAAATAAAGATTTTCAAAACTATTTGATAAATCACCAGTTTTTTCTGCAATATTTATTATAGCTATAAATTCGTTATCAAATATTTTTTTATTAACATATA
This sequence comes from Streptobacillus notomytis, assembly GCA_001612575.1. Taxonomy (GTDB): domain Bacteria; phylum Fusobacteriota; class Fusobacteriia; order Fusobacteriales; family Leptotrichiaceae; genus Streptobacillus; species Streptobacillus notomytis. Next base: position 6,480 of record LJRV01000287.1, on the reverse strand, counting down.
TTTTCTTTAAGGAAGTTCCTTTAGATATTTTCTTTATTATTTTATTCATTTCATATACAAAATATTCATTTTCTACTATGTTCAAATTTTTTACTGCATCATAAAAATCTATCCCCGATCTCAGTTGAACATAAATTCCCTGTATATATCTCATCAAAAAAATATCTCTATAAACCTTAATATTAAACTTAAATCTATCTATAATATATCTATTAATTCTTATTAAATATTTAAATAATAAAAAGAACATAAAAAATACTAAGATAATTAAAATATTATATTTTATTATTTTTTCTGAAATTAATATTAATATTTTTGTAAGCAAAGGTAAATCTGTATTTAAATCCTTATATATCTCTATAAATTTCGGAACTATTGTTAACATCATAAATATTAGTATTATAAAAGAGGTTAATAAAAGTATAGCTGGATAACTAATAATATTCATAACCTCTTTTAATATATTATCCTCAAATTCATATTTTTTCTTAAGAATATTAAACACCTGCTGTATATTACCCGTATTTTCTACTATAGATATATAACTTAAAAATTCTTTATCATTACTAATATTTTTAAACCCCTCTCTTAAAGTTTTACCTTTTTCTAAATCTTTCTTCAATTTAATTAATCTAACTTTTTCTTTTCCAGTATATATATCACATAAAACATTAATACTATCAATAATATCTATCTCATTTTTTAATAATACTTCTAATCTACTTACTACTTCTTTTCTAAATCTTATTTTATTCATTAAGTATTTCTACCTCTATTTCAACATAAATACTTCTTTTTTCCTTATTTTTATTCTTTTTTCTAAATAAAGTAGAAAAAATTGGAATACTCGGACTAGATATATTAAGACTTTTACTTTCTCTTCCTACACTTGAAATAAATGTATTACTCTTATTCTTAACCAATACTTTAGTATTTAAAATATTTTTACTTCTAACCTTTTCACTTTTAAAACTAGATATCTCAGAATATATTTCAAGTTCAACATACTCCTTATATCCCTTAGTTATTATCCTTGGTTTAATTTTAAAGATTAATCCAGCTTCACTACTTTGAAGCTTTTTCTCTGATGCCTTAAAAAATAATTCATCTGTTATCCTTATTTCTCCTTCACTATTATCTAAAACCGTTATGCTAGGAAAACTTTTAATATAAATATCTCCACTTTGTTTCAAAGCTTCTAAATCTATACCTAATTTACTCCCACCTAAGTTAAGTAAATTACTAAGTGATAACTTATTATCTAAAAATTTTCCTATTAAATTATCACTCTTATTCTCTTCAAGTTTCAAATCTAATCCTAATCTGTCAAAAAGTGAAATAGATGTGTCTATAACATTCATCTTAATTATTATTTGTTTTTTAACTTTATCAATACTATATACCATATATTTAAATTTAGAAATATTATTTTTTTCTCCATGCAATATATATTTATCTCCAACTTTTTTTATTTTAACATCAAAAGTTCCATCTAATTTTAAAATTTCATTTTCAACTATATTTTGAACATTTAATATTTCATATACTTTCTCTACCTGCTTTACTACCTTTTTATCTTTTCTTTCAGTTTTATTATTATATATTTTAATTTTTTTCATATTTTCATTACTAATATACCTATTTTCTGAAAAAGTTATCAATGTAATGAATAATAGAATTAACTTTTTCATAATTTCTCCCTATAATATCCTAAAGACACTTCAAAATATTCACCATTTAATATCATATATGTTTCTCTATTATCAATAAAAATATCTGAATAAAATACATATTGTAAAAATTCATAAAAACTTGATAAACTTCCTTTCATCTTAAAAATTACACTAACTTTTTCATAAAATTTATCTTCTTCTTTAATGATAAGTTTAGAATTATCAACCAATCTTAAATTAGAATAATTAGAAAAATAAAAAATCGCTCTTAAAAAATCATTATCTTTAATTACTACCTTTCCTATTTCTTCATCTTTTTGTATTTCAATTTTTTCATATGTTTCATTCAAACTATTAATTTCTTCTATTTCATTATTTAACAGTGTAATCTTATCTTTTTTCATGTAATATTCATTCATTTTTTCATAACTTAAGTATATGGATAATATAAAGGTAAATAATATCAAAATATATTTAAGATTTTCTTTCTGTAATTTCATATACAAAAGATATTCCTTCATTTTCATCTTTAAGTTCAACAACCCTATATTCTCCAAAATATTCTTTTAAAGATTTATCAAAATTTTCTAAACCTCTAACACTATTAACTTCTCCCTTTATTTTCCAAATATTATTAACAAGAGAAAGTTCTGTATAACTTAACCCAAATTTAACGCTATTTAAGAAAAATTCTATATCCATATAAAAAGGTTTTTTAAAAGGCTTTTTCATTTTTTTAAATTCATTAAAATTTAATAAAACATTTTCATCATTTCTTATATCCATTTCTTTTAATTTACTTTCTTTTAAATCAATAATTTTTTCCTCTAAAAAAGAAATTTCACTATTAATATGACTCATATCAAATAATTTAAAGCAATATAGATATATAAAAATTGGTATTAATAATAATAAATAAGGAAGCATTTGGAAAAATATTTTACTAATGTTTTTATTTTTAATCTTGTATACATCTTTAGAGAAAATATAATCTTTAAGCTCTTCATTTCCTTTTATTAACCTATAACCTGAAAAATCTTGATCTGTTTCAAAATCTTCTAAACTAAATTCAATTTTTTCTATATTTTTATAAATTTTAATAGAAAAATCTTTAAGTACTATTATAGTATTTTTTTCTATAATTTCAAAAATACTATATATACCTTTAAGCTTATATATATCTGAAAATATATTTTTAATCTTTTTTACAATACTATTTTCAACCTTTTTTTCTATTCCAATTACTTCCATACCTAATATCACATAAATTTCATCATTCTTTGAAATATTTAATTCCTCTAATCCATCTTCTATATCTAAAAATATATCATCATAATTAAAAATATATTCTTCATCATCAAACCTTATATATATTCTATCAAGTACCAAAAGTGTAATATATTTTTTCAAGCTATATCACTTCTATCAACATTATCAACTATTTTTAATTTTTCTCTCATAAGTTCTTTTTCAAGCATACTTTTACTATATCCCTCATTTAACATTAAATCTATAGTATTATTTTTTTCTATATTAAATATCATAATAGTTGAAACTATAAATAAAGTAATACTTGAAAAAAATATTACATAAATTAAACTTATCCCCTTATTTTTCACAATTTAACCCTCCTAATAATCTTAATTTTTCCCTTATTTAATTCAATTTCCAATACACCTGATTCATAATTAAAATTACATGTACCCCCTTTTATAATCCTCTTCCTATTTGCATAAACATCTTTATCACTACATCTAATTATTACTTCTTTACCTCTATTGCTAAATTTAATAATTTTACCACTGATATATATATCTAAATTTCCTTTATCATAACCTACATCTCTCGTTCTAATCTTCCTTACTAGACTACTACTTGCAGAATATATCTCTAATTCATTTTTTAAAACTGTATTTTGAAGATTAACAAATAAAATTAAATTTCTATTTATAAATAAAAGTAGTGTTGAAAAAAATATCATGGATAATAAATAATCTAAAAGTATTTGTCCTTTACTTTTCAAGTATAATAAAATCCTTTAAATTATTTATACTAACAAAGGCTAAACCTCTATCAATATATAGATTAAAAGCTATTTTACCACTAATTTCATAATCATTATTTCCCAAATAATTAGCAAAATCAGAAGAATTATCAAATACACATTTATTACATATTAAACTTTCAATTTTATCACTACTATACCCTTTTATATCCACCAATATATTATGTAAATTTACCATATCTTTTAACTTTTCTTTCTGTCTTTTTTCTATAACATGTATATTTCTAACAACATATATATTAGCTAATAGAACTATAACAAAAATTAAGATTGAAAATAATGTTTCTATTAACATTTCACCTCTATTTTTCATATAACACCTATAGTATGAACAATAAATGAAAAGCACATAGCCGGTGCAAATGGAACATATTTTTTTCTTAATATAAGAGAATAAATCAAAGAACTAAGGTACATTACTTCATAAAAAGTAAAAAGGAAATACATATCTCTCACTCCGAAATACATACCAAATATTAACATTAATTTAATATCTCCCATCCCTATAATCTCACAATTAAAATATGATTCTAATATCCATAGTATAAAAAAGGGTAAAGAAAAAATGCCCATGCCAACATAACTACTATAAATCCCACTATCAGTAGAAAAATATAGAAATATGGCCAATATGATAATATGACTATCATAAATATATCCTTCCATGAAATCTATATAAGAAATATAAAACAGTAGTAAATAGCTAATATATATCATTTTTTCTTACCATTAATGGTATATGTAACAGTTTCAGGTTCTGTAACACTTGCAATAATTTTTCCATCTTCAATTAAAAATTCACCTTTAAATCTTCCCACGAAAAAATTATTACTTCCACTATTAATGTTTACTCCTAAATTCTCAGCTTCTCCCAACACCTTATAAATATCAATATCATTTTTACCATCTAAATTCATTAATATATACAAGTTATTTAATTCAGATATTGCTGAAAATATTTTAGTTTCATTAGCCTTATCTATATATTTACTAATTTTTGGAACTGTAACACTTGCAAGTATTCCAATAATAGCTATAACAGTAATAATTTCTATTAAAGTGAAACCCCTATTTTTTTTCTTTCTCATATTCCCCTCCTTTGTATACATTCATTTTACTCCTTAAATTTTATTTTGTCAATCATTTTTTAATTTTTATTTAATTATTTTACTTTTAATTTACAATTTGTTAGAATATATCCGAGGTGATAAAATGATACTTGGTTTTGATATTGGAAATACTCATATTTGTCCAATAATATATGATGATAATGGTAAAATACTAGAAAAATTTAGAATCCCTAGCAAAATTAATTTAACTGAAGACACTCTATATGCTACACTTAAGACTCTATGTGATTTTAAAAAAATAGATTTAGATAATATAAAAGATGTCGTCTATTCATCAGTTGTCCCACATTTAAATAATATATTTGATTATTTATCACAAAAATATTTTAACTGTAAACCATATATATTAAATGTAAATAATATTGATGAAAATTTACTTACATTTACTACTAATATTGAAAGAAATTTAGGAGCAGATAGAATTGCAACTATACTAGCTATGAAAAAATATATAACTGATAGAGAATGTATAATAATTGATTTTGGAACAGCAACAACTTTTGAAGTTGTAAAGGATAACAAGTATCTCGGTGGTGCAATACTTACAGGTATAGATTTATCAATAAATGCACTATTTCAAAATACTGCTAAATTGCCTAAAGTTACTTTTGAAAAACCAAATGAAATACTTGGAAATACTACTATTTCTCAAATTAATATAGGCCTATATTATTCTAATGTAGGTGGTATAAAAGAACTTATTAATCAGTATAAAAAAATATATCCTAATGCCTATATAGTTTCAACAGGTGGACAAGGAAAAATAATAACAGAAGAACTAAAAGATTTTATAAATGAATATAAAGGAAATTTATGTGAAGAGGGTATATTTGAATTTTATAACTATATAAAAAACAAAAGCAGGAGATAATCCTGCTTTTAATTTATTTTTGTTCTTCTAAATATTTAACTTCTAATCCAGTTAAATTAATTTCAACACGTCTGTTTGGTAATAAACATTGTTTTAATTTATCTGTAGCTCTACTTCCTGGACAATGAACTTTAGGCTCTTTTTTACCTCTACTTGCAACAGTAATTTGAGTAGTTACTCCTAATTGTTGTAAGTAAGATCTTACAGTTTGAGCACGTCTTAATCCTAAAGCCATATTATAGCTTTCGCTTCCTAATCTATCAGTATGTCCTATTATATCTATTCTATCTAATCTTACATAATCAGTTGATAGTTTCTTAACTAAATCTTGAATTTCCATTTTACCTTTTTCTAGCATATCTTCTAATTTATGTTTATTAAATTTAAATAATGCATCGGCACTTAATTCAATTTTCTTAACTTGTGGTTTAATATGAACTGGTACTTCAACTGGTTTTTCTACTGGAACTTCAACCATTTTTTCTACCACTTTTTCTACTGGAACCTCTACTATTTTTTCTACTACTTTTTCCACCGGAACTTCAACCATTTTTTCTACTACTTTTTCTACTGGAACTTCCACTATTTTCTCTACTATTTTTTCTACTGGAACCTCTACTATTTTTTCTACTACTTTTTCCACTGGAACCTCTACTATTTTTTCTACTACTTTTTCCACTGGAACCTCTACTATTTTTTCTACTACTTTTTCTACTGGAACTTCTACTATTTTTTCTACTA
>LJRV01000286.1 GCA_001612575.1 Streptobacillus notomytis | reverse complement strand
AGAATTCAGTAATAATATGAGCTGGAGGAAAAACATTTGGTAAGGGATCAGAAAATGTAATAATAGGCTTTAATGCTACATTTGAAAAATCAGAAAGAGTAGTAATTGGTGCTAATATAAAATATGATATAAAAAAATCTGAATTAATTGGTTCACATGCAAATGTGTATAAAGAATATTTTAATATTAATAATGTTGTTGGAGATCGTGATGAACA
>LJRV01000285.1 GCA_001612575.1 Streptobacillus notomytis | reverse complement strand
AGTTTAATGGCCGTAATTTTCCAGCTCCATCCACTACGACTCAAGATAAAGCTGGTATACCTATTAGCTGTAGGTACCTGAACTCTAAACCTGTTCATGCTCAAATACCCAGCCTTGTAATTTAAAGCTGTTTGTGAAGAAGATGCTGAAGCAACAGATGCGCCAGATAAGAATGATGCAGCAGCTTTTTTAGGTTCAGGCAGATGATAAACAACTGAAAAGCGTTCATCCCGGGTGAGCCGGATTACTTCTGAGA
>LJRV01000284.1 GCA_001612575.1 Streptobacillus notomytis | reverse complement strand
CTGTAGGATATATGAATGGAGAATACATTATTAATCCAGATAAAGAACAAAGAGATAATATGGATATTTACAAGAAATGTTACATGCGATTATGTTGGCGATAGAAAAAATTAAAAAAATATGACAAAAATAAGATATTATTTTAAATACACTAGCAGTAGAAATAATCGAATTGAAAGGTATTAGTTATGAGGTAAGGGTAAAATGTTTTGTAGATAAATTCCAACATGAATAAAAAAATCTAATTTTAGGGCCAGGTATATTAGAAAAATATTAGGATATAGATTATTTATGTGATAGCTTACTTTCTACATTTAAATTAGATATAGCAAAAGAAATATTATGAAAAGAAAAACCAGTTGAATAAAGA
>LJRV01000283.1 GCA_001612575.1 Streptobacillus notomytis | reverse complement strand
ATCGTGGTTCCCCTATTGGTAACTATGATAATTTCCTTTGGCATGTTGAAGGATTACTTAAATCCCATAATGTCGTATTTCAACCTGGTGTAAACGAAGACTTGGCTGCTACCGCAATCTGGGGTACACAACAAGCAAATCTTTCAGGTCAAGGCAAATATGATGGAGTGTCTTCATGGTGGTATGTTAAAGGCCCGGGTGTTGACCGTTCAGGCGATGTACTCCGCCATGCTAACTTAGCTGGTACCTCTGAACGTGGTGGTGTCGTTGCTTTATTCGGTGATGACCACTCATGTAAATCTTCTACAGTTCCCCACCAGTCTGAACATGTCATGAT
>LJRV01000282.1 GCA_001612575.1 Streptobacillus notomytis | reverse complement strand
CAACTTTTGACGTTGAAGGTATTGATGCTGCACACAAGCTTACAATTTTAGCGTCTTGTGCGTTTGGTATTCCTTTGCAATTCGATAAAGTCTATACCGAAGGTATCAGCAAAATTACTGCACAAGATGTGAAATATGCTGAGGAGCTTGGTTTCCGTATTAAACATCTAGGCATTGCCCGCCGTGCTGAAAAGGGTATTGAACTGCGTGTTCACCCGACACTTATTCCAGATGAGCAGCTTATTGCAAACGTAAACGGCGTTAAAAATGCTGTTTTAGTTCAAGCCAATGCAGTAGGTCC
>LJRV01000281.1 GCA_001612575.1 Streptobacillus notomytis | reverse complement strand
TTGGTGTCTCGCCGTCTAGAAGGTGCGGGTTTACACGACTCGGCATTTGTTGCGAGTCGTGTGGTGTCTATGCTTAAAAATGGTGGGGTCGAGTCAATTGATGGTGTATTTACCCCAATTCAGGCTGACACGATTTGCTTACACGGCGATACCGACGGTGCACTAGAAATGTCGGCTGCCATTAAAGCCGAGCTTGTAAAAAATAATGTCGAAATCCGACCATTTGTAAATAAAGCATAAGGAAGAGCGCAATGTATAAGGATATTAAATTCGACCCAGCTCAGCTTGAAGCCGCATTACATGCACGTTTAAAAATCCGTGCAGGTTTCGATAAACCAACCGCG
>LJRV01000280.1 GCA_001612575.1 Streptobacillus notomytis | reverse complement strand
ACTACGGAAGTTCCCTTTTGTCCATCGTCACCTCCAACGACAATAAAGTCTATAATATGTGGTGTTTGTAAAATAGATGCAACTTGAGTTACAAGTTCATCTACTCTTTCAAGAGCATCTACATGTGGAAAGTTTTCTATATTATATGTAACAAATTTTAACATTTGTTCATCATATACGGATTTATTTTTAGCAGGTTGAGTCCTACCATCTATTATACCAGGTAAAGCTGATGTTGGATAAATTCTGTAGTCTCCGTATTCATAAAATACTATACCTTCTATATCTCCAG
>LJRV01000279.1 GCA_001612575.1 Streptobacillus notomytis | reverse complement strand
ATTGATACTCTTAATTTTGCATCTTGGTTTGATAATAGTTCATCAAATAAAAATACTTTGGGTTCTCTTACTTTTGCACGTCCTAATGCTACTCTTTGTATTTGTCATCCTGACATCTCCTGTGGTTTTCTATCGAATAGCTCTGTTTTCTCTAATTTCTCTTCTGCTTCTTATCCTCTTCTATATTTCTCTTCTTTTGGTGACTTATTTAGTTTAAATCTAAATGCCATATGTTCATATACACTCATATGTG
>LJRV01000278.1 GCA_001612575.1 Streptobacillus notomytis | reverse complement strand
AGGCTGTATTAATATCATTACCGCACTGATCTTTTGGCAAATACCCAAAAATACGCCTGTGTAAGCAGTTGCATTTTTAGCGTGGTTTCTCGCTCGCGAATCACGCTATGATGTGAACTTCATATTAATACTGAGTTTTGCATGACCAAGCTGGCAAAAACCTTTTCTGCACCACGCTACAATACCCTCATTGGGATTGTTTTAGCTTGTGTTATGGGGGTTCTCACTTACTTCGGTCTGTTCTACCAACAAAAAGCTATTGCTCAAGATTACCCAGTTCAAGGCTTTGATGTCTCTCACCATCAAGAAAATATTAACTGGAAAAAAATATCACCCCAAAAATTTCAGTTCATCTATTTAAAAGCGACTGAAGGCGGTGATTATAAAGATCCAAAATTT
>LJRV01000277.1 GCA_001612575.1 Streptobacillus notomytis | reverse complement strand
CTGTCTCGTGGGCTCGGTTGATGGTCTTTTAGGTTCTTGGCGCTGTTTGTCTAAATCAATCTGACTTCGTAGTGCTAAAAGCTGTCTAAGCTGTGGCTGAGCAAAGCTTTCTTCAACTTTGCGGCCAATAAACTGTAGATATAAATCATCATAAGCCATCTCAAGAATTTTGGCCTGATCTGATGGGCTAAATGATTTAAGTGTTTCCGAAGAATCTTTAATTGGCTTCATTGCTAACTGATGAGCAACTTTAGCTAAAGATGCGCCATGCTGGTGAGCTTGGGCCAATAATTGAGTTTCTAAAGCAGGTCGATACACAGGAGCTTTGGTGAGTCCCTGTTGTTGCATCGCTTTAATGGTTTCCATTGGAATAGAAGCGT
>LJRV01000276.1 GCA_001612575.1 Streptobacillus notomytis | reverse complement strand
AAATGGAAAATTTGATATAGATAAATATATAAAAGATTTAGAGGAAGCAAGAGAAAAAGACTTGTCTAACGTTGATAAAGTATTAACAGATGAGGAGAAAAAGCGAATAGAGGAAGAAAATTATTCTAATAAAGGGGCAAAAGGAAAAGATTCAATAGCAATAGGACATAAGGCAGGAACAGAAACAGCAGCAGAAAATGCAATAGCAATAGGAAATGGAGCAAAAGCAACAGCTAAAGATAGCATAGTATTAGGAAGTGGTTCTAAAAATACTGCAGATGTAACTAAAGCAGGCTATGATGTTACAACTAAAACTAACTCTACGTTAATGGATCCAACTTGGAAACCAACTAAGGGAGAGCTTGCTATAGGTAATGGATCAACTGACACTAGAAGAATAACAGGAGTAGCAGCAGGGGATAAAGATACAGATGCAGTAAATGTAGCTCAACTTAAAAAAGTAACTTCTGGCTTATTAAATGATAAAGAACTTAAATTTTCTGGAAATGATCCCAATAGTGAAATATCAGTTAAAATAGGTAATAAGCTTAGCATTAAAGGTGAAGGAACAGTTGTTGGAACAACAGCAGCTAATAATATAAAAGTAACAACAGATGAAACTAATAAGACATTAACAATAGGATTAGCTGCAAAATTA
>LJRV01000275.1 GCA_001612575.1 Streptobacillus notomytis | reverse complement strand
TTTTGCATTGGAAAATGCACTTACTGGTATTTGCAATTACGTTCTTTATTTTTCCTGCTATTGGTTTATTGGCTAAACCTATTCTTTTACCTTTATTAGGGCAGCAGCTCTATTGGGGTTTTTTGTTTATGTGTTTCTTGCCATCTACTGTTCAGTCTTCTATTGCATTTACTTCGGTTGCAAAAGGGAATGTGGCAGGGGCGGTATGTAGCGCATCTTTCTCAAACTTGGTAGGTATGTTTATTACGCCAGTTTTAGTCAGTTTCTTTATTTTAGGACAAAGTCAGCACGGATTTGATCCTACATCTTCAATTATACAAATTACTTTGTTGCTATTAGTGCCTTTTGTTTTAGGGCAATTACTTCGTCCCTATGTTTTTCCATATATGGCAAAAGTACCAAGTATTGTAAAAGCATTTGACCAAGGTTCAATTTTGATGGTGGTCTATGGTGCATTTAGTGGGGCAGTGGTTGCGGGGCTTTGGCATCAGGTGAGTTGGAAAACCTTACTGCTTTTAACCATTGCTTGTTCTGTTTTACTCACCATTATTATGCTGCTTGCACTTTATTTACCGCGCGCTTTTGGTTTTAACCGAGCTGATCAAATTACAGTGTTC
>LJRV01000274.1 GCA_001612575.1 Streptobacillus notomytis | reverse complement strand
TTGCTCTGCCTCATGTTTAAGTTCTTCTGCGCCTGCTTTTAAGTCTGCTGTTTCATCTTGTGTAGTTGCCCGACGAGGTTTATCTAAATCTTTTGTAGTTACAGGGCTTATCGAACGGTCAGCATAAATTCGTGTCTTACGGTAACTGATAAGTAGTGCAACCAAGGTGCCTAGAACCATTCCCAACACTGGAATTGCCATACCAATAGGCATCATGCCACGTTCCACATGTAAACCATAAGCAGCACCAATTTTGTTGCTATTTTCCATCACAATCTGTTGAAGGAAAATCGCACCAAAGCCAACAGGTAAGAAAATATATGTCCCAACT
>LJRV01000273.1 GCA_001612575.1 Streptobacillus notomytis | reverse complement strand
TTATGATAAAAATACAGTTTATGAAGAATTACTTGATGTATATTCTAAACAAAATGAATTACTGTATGAAATTAATAAGCTAAATACTGTACTGGCAGTATCTGATAAAATAGCTAAATTATTAAAAAAATATGAAAAATTATCACATGAGTATGAGATGACTAGTCGATATGAAATAAGATTTAAAAATAAACAAGTTATGCAAGGACTTGAATTGAATC
>LJRV01000272.1 GCA_001612575.1 Streptobacillus notomytis | reverse complement strand
CTTTAAATGTCACCAAAATGGGCCAGGTGATTGATGGGCTGATTCATCAACTGCTCGGGGCGACGCCATAAGCGGCGGTAAAAAACGCAGCCCTGAAATAGAGTAGGACTGCGGTCAAACAGGCCATTCATCTGGAGTTTGAATGGCCATACGATGAGCAGGAATAAAGAAAGAAGCTTACAGCAATATGCTCTGTATCATTATAGATGGAGGTGAACGGAAATTTTTCAAGTGGAACATTTCATTACCCGACAACAACAAAAGAGAGCTGAAGCTCTCTTTTGTGGAGAAGATATGAAGGCGCCACTTAGTGCCGTGCAGCCTTACC
>LJRV01000271.1 GCA_001612575.1 Streptobacillus notomytis | reverse complement strand
TGGTAACATGTTTAAGCGTGTTTTTATTCTTCTTCTGTTTATGATATAAGTGAACGAAAAGAATGTAGCAAAGAGCTGTCTACTCCTTTAATGAAACAGAATAATGAAATAAAGAAGGAATACAAGGTATAAATACTATTTTTCAGATTAGATGATTTTTTTGAAATGTTTTTTGTAGATGCAGAGATTGCTTCAAGAGTACTAGGTGTAACTCTTACATCAGGAAACAAAGAAAAAGATCTGAATATACCTCTTGCAGGTATACCTTATCATTCTTCTAAACCATATATAGCGAAACTTGTTAATGCAGGATATAAGGTAGCTATATGTGAACAAACAGAAAATCCTAAAGATGTTAAGGGTATAGTTAAAAGAGAAGTTGTTCAAATTGTAACTTCAGGGACTATGCAAGAT
>LJRV01000270.1 GCA_001612575.1 Streptobacillus notomytis | reverse complement strand
CTTGCTGCAGCTTCACCCTGCCCAGTCCTAGGCCACTAGGTTTCGCGTCTATATCATGCGACTTTCGCCCTATTAATACTCGGTTCCCCTTCGGCTCCACGCTCTTAACCTCGCCACATATCATGTCTCGCAGGTTGATTAACCAAACTCCACGCAGTTAGCTCTCGCCTCCTTCCGTTTGTACGCTCATGGTTTCAAATTCTTTTTCACTCCCTTACTCAGGGTTCTTTTCGCCCTTCCCACCCGGGACACTCCTCTATCGGTTAGTAAAATTATTGAGCCTTATCTTCTATGTTCCACACTGATTCACACCACATTCCTCGTGCTTGATGCTACTTGGGATTAATATTATGT
>LJRV01000269.1 GCA_001612575.1 Streptobacillus notomytis | reverse complement strand
CGGCGCGATCAATGGTATGAATGAGTGAACGCTCGGAACGCAAAAAACCTTCCTTAGCTGCATCCAGAATCGAGACAAGGGATACTTCTGGCATATCCAAGCCTTCTCGTAATAGGTTAATGCCGACCAATACATCAAACACCCCGGTACGAAGTTCATGAATAATTTTTACTCGCTCCACGGTGTCGATATCTGAGTGAAGATAGGCTACTTTTACCCCGTATTCTTTCAAATAAGCAGTTAAATCTTCAGCCATACGCTTAGTAAGAGTGGTCACCAGTACACGCTGATTTAAATTTTTACGTATGTTGATTTCTGATAGCACATCATGGACCTGAGTTAGTACTGGTCGTATTTCAATTTCGGGATCAATCATTCCGTTTGGCCGTACCACCTGCTCTACTACCTGTTCTGACTTTTCCAGTTCATCACGGGCCGGTGTGGCACTCACAAAGACCGTAGTGGGTATAATCCGCTCCCATTCCTCAAATTTCATGGGCCGGTTATCGAGTGCACTAGGCAAACGGAAGCCATAATTTACCAGGTTCTCTTTACGGGAACGGTCACCTTTATAC
>LJRV01000268.1 GCA_001612575.1 Streptobacillus notomytis | reverse complement strand
ATAATACAAATAAACAAATATCATTCCAAGGTAATGACAGAGATTCTAAAAAACTAAGTAAAAAACCAATAGAAACTTTAAAGATATAAGGAGAGTAAACAGTATCAGGTGGAACGGCAAAATACAACATAAAGGTTAAAAAAAATTCATCTATTAATGGACTTGATGTTAAGCTTTCTGAGTATTTAAAAAATCTAAACCGTATAGAAACTAAAGAAGTAAATGGAAATAAAACATATATAATGCCTGATGGTGTAGAGTTTACAAAAAATGGAGATAAAGC
>LJRV01000267.1 GCA_001612575.1 Streptobacillus notomytis | reverse complement strand
GTACAGCGTGACCGCGAATCTATAGAGATTTTAATACATTCATTTGCCGGAACTATTCAGGATGAACCATTGTTACAACAGGAATTACAGCAGTTGCTACAGCTTTTCGCACAAAGTCCAGATCAGCTGCAATTTATGGCACGGACTTTAGTGAGTCGCCTGGTCATTCTGGCACAAGCAGTACTATTGAAAAAATATGCTCCAGATTTTGTAGCAAATGCCTTTATCCAGACTCGCTATACGGCATTTCATGGTCGGGTTACAGGACTGATCGATCTCCATTTAGTTGATATGCAGCGTGTACTGGAACGGGCTTTTCCTGCTTAAAGTTTCTATAATTTTAAGGG
>LJRV01000266.1 GCA_001612575.1 Streptobacillus notomytis | reverse complement strand
AAAAAAAAGAAGAAAGATTGATAAATAGAAGAGAATATATAATTCAAATAATGGGAATTGTATTTACAATATTAAGACTATTAATAGGATTTATTTAAATATATCAAGTATTTAATTAAAATATATAAGGAGTAAACATTGAGAAAACAGAGATTTTATACGAAGGAAAGGCAAAGCCACTTTATTTAACGGATAACAAACATTTAGTTATAATTCTGTATAAAGATGAAGCAACTGCTAGAAATGGTGTAAAGAAAGGAAGTGATTAGAATCAGGGGATATTAAATAATGATATAACTACATTAATTTTTAATCTTTTGGAAGATCATGGAATTAAAACTCATTTTGTAAAGAAAATAAATGAAAGAGAGCAACTTTGTCAAAAGGTTGATATTTTTCCACTTGAAGTTATAGTAAGAAATATAA
>LJRV01000265.1 GCA_001612575.1 Streptobacillus notomytis | reverse complement strand
TTTTTTATTATACCCCCCCCCTGTATTTTTGTCAACAAACCCATTAAAAAAAATAGATGGTAGTAATAACTACCATCTATAAGCTTAATTAATCAACTTTAAATTGTATAAATATAGGGTCATGATCACTAAATGAACCTTGATCTAAAGTAAACTCAGAATTTACTCTAATAACATCAATATTTACATTATTTTTATATTTTTTATTTATCATTATATTATCAAGAGTTTGAGAAGCACCTTGATATACATAAGTATATCTTTCATTTTCAGGTAACTCAGATATTACATCTATCAATTCATCACCATTAATGCTTTTTATAGTTTTAGAAAATTCAAAATCATTCATGTCTCCAAGTACTATTACTGTAGCGTTTTCATCATTACTTAAAATTTCTTTTACAAAACTATTTATATGTTCAGCTTGAGGTATTCTTACTTCTTCTGATTTTCTAATAACTGGGTGATTAACTCCATAAACCTTATCGTCTGATCTCTTAGATTTTAAATGGTTAGCTATTACAAATATATTCTTACCATTAAATTCAAATTGAGCTACTAAAGGTTTTCTAACTTCTTCCCATATTTGAGCCTGATTTCCTATTCTTCCAGGATTATATGTTAATTTAACATTACCTTCTTCTTTAATAACCTCAATATCATTCATTGCATCACCTTGGTTATAGTAAGGTAAGTTAATTCTATCTTTTCTATATAATATTACATTACGTATATGCATTTCTGGCCAACCACCATCTTTACCATCTATCGGGTCAACACTAACAAATCCATAATCTATTCCTGTTTTTTCTTTTATAGCTGCAACAACAGCACTCATATTTTGTTCTGAAGAAACTACTGAACTTCCTTTTTGTCCATCGTCATCTCCAACTTCTATTAATCCTAAAATATCTGGTGTTTGTAAAATAGTTGCAACTTGATTTGCAAGTTCATCTACTCTTTCAGGAGCATCTACATGTGAAAAGTTTTCTATATTATATGAAACAACGTTTAACATTTGTTCATCATATACGTATTTATTTTTATCAGGTTTAGTCATTCCATCTATTATACCAGGGAAAGCTGATGTTGGATATAATCTGTATTCTCCATGTTCATAAAATACTATACCTTCTATATCTCCAGCAAATCTGTCTCCAGGATTTGGACTAATATTATTTTTAAATTTACCTTTTTCAACTAAGTTCCATGGATTTGTGTTTACAGTTATTCTTTGAGTTTGTTCTAATTCATAGTTATTGTATACTACTCCACCATTTATACTTCTAATACCAGCATACATTCCATCACTTGGAATAATTGTTATATCTCCATATTTTTCTTTAAATCCTGTAATAACTGGTTTTTTTATTTTAATTAAAACTCCCTCAAGTGATTCATAATAATCCATTGCATTTTTCTTTATATCAAGCATTTTTTTATCACCATTATGAACTTTTTTAGGTATATCCTTACCTGTATGCTCTAAAGGTTTAACTTTTAAATTTCTTTTAAGTATTTTTATACTTTTTGATTGTATAGAAGTTATAGGTGGTTGAGTTTCATCGACTTTAGTAAAATATATTTCTTTTACTTGACCATCAACAGTAACAAGATCTCCAACTTTAACATCAATCCCATTCTTATTTTCTACATAAATTCCTTCGGAAGTTCTCGGATCTCTGTCATATATTTGTGACTGCATAAAAAAACCATTATTGTATCTAGTTTTTTTTAAAGCAGTTACTATACCTCTAACTTTAGTTACATTTTTGTCTTGATAACTAGAGTACATACCTTTACCTTGTATTTCTGAAATAGTTTCTGATATAGAAATTCCAGATAATGAAAGTAATAATGATAAAAATAATATTTTTCTTTTCATTTAAATTCACACCCTTCTTAGTTTGCTTCCTATATTATATCTCTTTTTTATTAATTTTGGTAGTGTAAATTATATAAAAAATTGTAATCTACTTCTTATACTCAAATTTAGTATTCTTATTTTTACCTTGAATTGCCATATCTGTCATACTTCCTTTAAAGTACATTAACTCATCAAACATTTTATCAGCATCTTTTTTCACATTTTCTGCTTTCATTAATCCAAGTTTATTAGCATATCTAACCTTTTCTAAACCTCTTTTGGAATTTATAATCCTATCCTCTTCTTTTAGCATAGTAATAAATTCATTTTCTAACTTATCCCAATAAGTTTTTACACCTAAACCATATCTAATTCTATCTTCTCTTGAAAGTATATGAAGTCCTTTCATCGCCCAATACATAGAATTTCTATTAAATTTATTTGCATCTACACTGTAACTTTTATGTATATTAGTTATATACTCATAATATGGTATAAATACAGAATGTTCTACTGTACCCATAGCAAGCCACATAACTGTAGGTGCATTTTCTCTAATTTGAAATATATGAGCTTCTAAATTAGTATCTGTTCCTATAGCTCTTATCTTACCCTTATTATCAAGAGTATCTACATCATAATCTGTTCCTTGATATCTATATCTTAAAAAATTCATTACATCCTTAATAGAAATCTTCTTATCCGGCTTTCTGAAAAGTTCATAAGCAATTTCACCATTATGTTCTACTGGTAATAATGGACAGAAAAGATTTTGCCCAAGTGCTATTCTATCATAATTATACTTAGAATGAACTTCCCTGTAAGTAAGTGCTAAGTGGAATTTACCATCAACTGTTTTAGAAAGTCCATTACTTTCAGGTAATTTTTGTATATCTTTAGAAGCAATTACATCCTTATTTTTAAAATCATAACTTCCTAAATAAAAAGCATTAGGTATTATTGCATAAACATCATTTGGAACCTTAACTGCTGCGTATTGATGTCCAGTATAAATTTCCATATACCACATTTCATTCTTATCTGCAAATACTATAACATTACCTTCCCCAGCTCCTACTTTTTCAATTATATTTGCAATTATTTCTACTGCATGTCTAGCAGTTTTAGCCTGCATTAATACAAGGGAAGCTATATCTGGTTCTGTTAACCCTCCTTTAACATATGGATCTAATTTAAGGATATCATCATTAGCATTTGCTGAAACTGTTGCAGAAACACTTACTCCTAATTCATTAATACCAGCTTCTCCAAATACTCCATAGCTAGGATCAGCATCGGGAATTAAACTATGTCTTAATGCATTTTTAGGATAAGCCCACTTAAATCCTGTATCTGGATTTATAAACATTTCCCCTGATTTATATTTTCTGGCTTCAACTATCATAAACTTTTTAGGATTAACTCCTTTAAGGTCTTCATTTCTTGCATAAATCATTGATCCATCAACAGTAACATCACGTCCTGCAATAAAACCTGTACAAGCTAAAGATTGTATAGAAAAAAGTAATAATCCTAAACATAATATTCTTTTCATAGTATTATCCTCCTAAAATATTTAAGGGTCCTTTCGGACCCTAATGTATAAATAAGAAACTGAGATTTATATAAACATCATTGCACCCGTTAATATTACTATATTAAGTATAAATATCACTACTAGTAATTTAAATACCCATTTAAAGTATGTTCCATATTCAACTTTTGCTGCTGCAAGTCCACCCATAACTACTCCAGAAGTTGGTGTGATTAAATTTATTAATCCACAAGCTCCTGAGAATATCATGATCATTACTTCAACACTGAATCCTAAGTTTTTAGTTAATGGTGCAAGTATAGGAACAGACACTGAAGCAAGTCCTGATGTAGACGGAATAAAGAATGATAATACCATATATAGTAAATATGATGCAGGAGCAAATATTAGTGCAGATAATCCAGATAATCCCTGTGATGCCATATTTAGTATAAATTTATCTAAATATGTAACTGACATTAACACTGAAACCCCTCTTGATAGGGCTATAATTAACACTACTGATAAAATATCTGCTGCTCCGAATATAAATGAATCAACTATTTCTTTTTCGCTAAATCCATTTACTATACCTATAATGATTCCTATGAAAGTAAACCACATTGATAACTCACCAAAATACCATTCTCCAAGTGATGAACCTGTTAAGAATGAACTCCAACCTTCAAATATATGTATATCATACTCTGCCCAAACTATTAATGAAAGTATCATAATAACAAATGAGAAAGCAAATATTCCTAGTGTAAGTTTATGTTTTCTAGTAAATTCTATATTTGAAAAATCAACATGTCCAAAGTGTTCTTTCATAGCTTTTTGTTCTTGTAAAGAAAGAATAATAGAACCTTTATCTTCTTTAACTTTTCTAGCATAGTTCATTACATACATTATAGCAGGTACTAATGTTGTAATCCAAAGTATAATCCCTAATAATACTACTGTACCATTTGAAGGATTAGCTCCTGCACTTTTGGCAGCATCTAAAGCCACCCCTATTGCAAATGGATTAACTGTTGATCCTAATACCCCAACTCCAGCCCCAAGTAAAACTGTAGCTGCTGCTACCATAGTATCAAATCCAGCTGCCACCATAGTTGCTGATATTAAACCATAGAATGCTATAGATTCTTCAGCCATACCATAAGTAGATCCACCTATAGAAAATAATATCATTAATATAGGAATTAACAGTAATTCTCTACCTTTTAATTTTTTAACTAAAGCTCCAACTCCAGCATCTAATGCTCCAGTTTTAGTAACTATACCTAAAAAACCACCAAGTAATAATACGAATACTGCAACATCTATAGCATCTTTAAATCCATTAAAAGTAGCCATAAATACATTAGATAATGATGCTCCATTTACTCCTGTTGCAAGTGATATATTTTCTTTTAACATTTCAGATGTAACATCTTCTGGTAATTTAGGCAATACTCTTGTAACAAGAGCTATTAATATTAATAGTATGAATATTATTGTGAAAGCCGATAACGATTTACGTTCTTTTTTTTCACTCATATCTATTTCCTCTTTTCTTCTTATTATTTTTTAATTAATGTTCCTGTTTTTCCTTGTAGTGCTATAGATGCATTTTCAAGTGAAGTTATTAAAGCATTTCCTCCTGAATTTTTAACAAAATCTAAACATGCTTCAACTTTTGGTAACATAGAACCTTTAGCAAAATGCCCTTCTTCTATATATTTTAATGCTTCTTCTACAGTTAATTCAGATAATTCTTGTTGATTTGGTTTATTAAAGTTAATACATACTTTATCAACGGCAGTTAATATAACTAACATATCAGCATTAAGATCCTCTGCAAGTTTAGCACTTGATTTGTCTTTATCTATAACAGCATCTACACCTTTTAATCCTGTCTCTGTTTCTATTACTGGTATACCTCCACCACCAACGGTAATAACGATATTTCCAGCTTCAATTAATTGTTTAACAACATTTAATTCTATAATTTTAACAGGATTTGGCGATGCAACTACTCTTCTATAACCACGTCCAGCATCTTCAACAAAAGTAAATCCTTTTTCTTTTTCTATTTCTTCTGCTACTTCTTTACTATAGAACATTCCTATTGGTTTAGTTAAATTTTTAAATGCTTTATCTTCTTTATCAACTAAAACTTGTGTAACTATAGTTGCTACTTCTTTATCTATATTTTGAGATTTTAATTCTTCTCTTATAGCTTGTTGTAAATGATAACCTATATAACCTTGGCTCATTGCTCCACATTCTGCAAATGGCATATATGGAGTTTTTACTTCACCATTTGCTGCATAATCCATTGCTAAATTAATCATTCCAACTTGTGGACCATTTCCATGTCCTATTATTACTTCATATCCTTCTTTTGCCATTGATACTATTGCTTTGGCTGTTCCTCTAACTAATTCTAATTGTTCTTCAGGATTATTTCCTAAGGCGTTTCCACCTAATGCTATAACTAATCTTTTACCCATATTCCACCCCTATTTTAATGTAGCAAACATTACAGCTTTAATTGTATGCATTCTATTTTCTGCTTCATCAAATACTTTAGATTGTCTACTTTCAAATACTTCATCTGTAACTTCCATTTCAGGTAATCCAAATTTAGCATGAATTTCTTTACCTATAGTAGTTTTTAAATCATGGAATGAAGGTAAGCAATGTAAGAAAATAGCCTCTTCTTTAGCATATCCCATAGCTTTTTTATTAACTTGGTATGGACTTAATAATTTTATTCTTTCTTCCCAAACTGAATCTGGTTCTCCCATAGATACCCATATATCTGTATAAATTACATCAGCATTTGTACACCCCTCTTCAACAGATTCTGTAAATCTTACTGTAGCTCCATTTTCTTTAGCTATAGATTCACATTTAGCAATTAATTCTGATTCAGGTTTTAATTCTTTTGGTCCACATGCTGTGAAGTTTAATCCAAGCATAGCACAAGCAACCATTAATGAATTTGCAACATTATTTCTAGCGTCTCCCATAAATGTGAAATTTAAACCTTTTAAATATCCAAAATGTTCTTCAATAGTTAACATATCTGCTAACATTTGAGTTGGATGGAACATATCAGTTAAACCATTCCATACAGGAACTCCTGCAAAATGAGCTAATTCTTCAACTATTTCTTGAGAGAATCCTCTATATTCAATACCATCATACATTCTTCCTAATACTCTTGCTGTATCTGCAATACTTTCTTTTTTCCCCATTTGTGAAGAACCTGGATCAAGATAAGTAACACCCATTCCTAAATCCATTCCTGCAACTTCAAATGCACATCTTGTTCTTGTAGAAGTTTTTTCAAATAATAATACTATATTTTTTCCTTCTAAATATCTATGTGGTGTACGAGTTAATTTTAATTCTTTAAATTTTTTAGATAAATCTATTAAGTATCTAACTTCTTCTGTACTGAAATCTAATAATTTTAAAAAGTGTTTTCCTTGTAAATTTTTTGGCATATAAATCTCCTTCTTTTCTTATACATTATTTATTTAATTAATTTTCTTCTCTTACTAATGGCATAGACATACATCTAGGTCCTCCACGTCCTCTTGATAATTCCGCACTTGGCATCTCAATAACGTTTATACCATGTTTTCTTAATAAATCGTTAGTTACATCATTTCTTTCATAAACTATAACTTTACCTGGAGCTATACATAAAGTATTTGATCCATCGTTCCATTGTTCTCTTTCAGCAGCTATTCTATCTCCACCACCACAAGGTATTAATGTAACTTTAATTCCCATATATTCTTCTAAGATATCTTCAAGTTTTCCTTCTTTAGGCGTAACTTTAACTTCTTTTCCATCTCTTTTTAATTCAAATACTTCTAATGGTCCTAAAATTGCAGGATGTACACTAAATTTATCATGATCTATTTGAGTAAATACTGTATCTAAGTGCATCCATGCTCTACTTTCTGCAATTCTAAATGCAAGTATTGTTTCTATATGAGAATTTGCTTCATCAAATAATAAAGTTTTTGCTGCTAAATCTATAGCTGCAGCTTCAGTTCTTTGTGAAATTCCTATAGCTAATACTTTATCGTTAATATTTAATACATCTCCTCCTTCTATATGGAAAGGATTAGTTCTATCATAGAAGAAAGTAACTTGCCCTTTATATTCTGGATGATAGTGGAATATATAGTAAGCATAAATAGTTTCTCTATTTCTAGTTACTGAATACATTCTATTTAAGATTACTCCATTTTGTGTTGAAGCAAACGGATCTCTTGTAAAGTATAGATTAGGCATAGGATCTAAAATTAATTCAGATGGATCATCTAAATAACTAACTAGATCTTTTCTCGGAACTTTAAGTTCTGACATGTTAACACCTTCCATAGTCTTAAGAACCATTTCTTTAGTATTTGTGTAACTTAAGAAAAAGTTTAATAACGCTTCTTTATACACTTCAAGTTGAACTCCACCTTCTTCAATAAATTGTTTTAAAAATTGAACTTTTAATTCATGAGAAGTATCTAAAGTTTCAGCAACTAAATCTTCTAAATAAACAACTTCGACTCCATTTTCTCTTAAAATCTCAGCAAATCTATCATGTTCTGCTTGTGCAACTTTTAAAAAAGGTACATCATCAAACAGTAATCTTTCAAGTGTATCAGGTGTTAAATTTAATAATTCTTTACCTGGTCTGTGTAATAATACTTTTTTCAAAGTGTTAATTTCACTTCTTACATTAATAACCATACATCTTCCTCCTACATATTTTGTATTCTATTAAAGTATATCTTCAAAATTTGTTTTAGTATGGAAAATTTTTATATATTTTTTTGTAAAATATGTTCAACTTTTATTTATAAATAAAAAAGACCCCTAAGGGTCTTATCATCTAACCTCAATCTCCACTCTTCTATTTGATTGTTTACCTCTCTTATTCTTGTTTGTCTCTACTATATTATTATAGCCACTTGAACTTACCTTTACTATCTCTACCTTTAATCCATGTTCCATTAACTTCTCTAATACCTTATTTGCTCTCCTTAATCCTAACTCTAAATTTAATTCCTCTCCTGAT
>LJRV01000264.1 GCA_001612575.1 Streptobacillus notomytis | reverse complement strand
TTTCAAAAAAAGTTTTTTTTCTATTTTTTTAGGGATTATTTTTTCGGGTTTTATTGTGGCTATAATAACATATTTTTTTAAAGCGGCAATATAGTAAATACTCTATTAAATCATAGATTTAGTAGAGTATTTTTTTGATTAAATTAAAAGAATTTAAAATAAAGAAATCATTTATACAATACTTGACATATATATAAATCAAAGGTATATTGG
>LJRV01000263.1 GCA_001612575.1 Streptobacillus notomytis | reverse complement strand
CACAGCAAAAGATGCGATCAGTGCCTTACCAGAAGGCAGCGCGAAAGATGCGTTGGCTACTGAAGTTCCAGTTGAGCAAGCTCGTTTGGATGGTATCCCAGTCCTTGATGCCAATGATGTCAATGAAGATGATTTCACTGCTGCTGCTGGCTTACTAGACGAAGCGAAAGCTGCGATTGATACTGCACCGTCCGAACATGCGGCTGCGATGGCTGATGGTAAAGTTACGGCTCAAGAAGTTGCTGACTTGGCTGCGAAAGTAGAAGAAGCACCAAATAAGTTGAC
>LJRV01000262.1 GCA_001612575.1 Streptobacillus notomytis | reverse complement strand
TGTAACTGGTGTATTTGGTCAAGCTTTAGGAGTTGTTGTATGTGGAGCAACAGAAGCTATGGGTGGTGCTGTGTTTGGTGCTTCTGCTGTTAACGATGGACTTACTAAAGTAATGGCAGCACGTAGAGGTGGTAAAAGTCGTGGTGGACTATTAAAGGCTGCTCGACGTGGAATGAAAGAGGCAGCAAGTGTTTCTAAAAATAGTAGACTTGGAAAACTTGTCTCTAATTTTTCAAGTGGATTACAAAATTCTGTTGAATATGAAACTGAAAATAGAAGTGCTATGAATCTTGG
>LJRV01000261.1 GCA_001612575.1 Streptobacillus notomytis | reverse complement strand
CACCAACACTGTACCACTATAGCTGAGTAAAATTGCAAAAAGCATTTTTGGAGCGAGCTTTTGCCGGTAAATCAGACTAGAAGCCAGTACCGTTAGAGTTGGATATAAAAACAGGATAATCCTGTCCAGTGAGGCACTGATAAACATTAATCCTAAGAAATCAAGCCAGCTGGCAAGGTAATAGCCAAGTATGCCCGCCAACACCAGTAATAACCATTCTCGCGGTCTGATATCCTGATTACGGTGACGATTCAGCCAGCAAATAATAAGAAAAAAGGGTAAGGCACTCGCCATTCTCAGCGCCATCAATAGCGTAGCGTCAACTAGTGGAGAAAGAGCATAGGTCTGCTTGATAAAAATTGCTTTGGTACTAAAT
>LJRV01000260.1 GCA_001612575.1 Streptobacillus notomytis | reverse complement strand
GTATTGCAGGCCTTATTGCTCGTGAAATTGATGGTAAGGTTTATGATGAAAATAACCTTGAATTTACGCCACAGTTAAAAGAACATTGGCGCCATCATGTGATTGATTATCGTCCAGCACAGGCAACAGCCTAGTTTAAATTTTTGGTATAGGTTGCGATAATTGCAATATATCTAGTCGCAGCTCAGGGTGGAGAAATTTCCACCCTTTTTTATGGTGAATAAAATAATGGCAATAACTTCCGTGATCGAACAGATGCGTCAGCTTATTCAACTGATTGCAAAGCACTTACAGTTGGTCTAACAGTATTTTCTTCAGCTTTAACTTCTTCTACTTCTACTGGCGTATTTTCAACGGGTACTTGTGTCTGGACTGTTTGAGCTTGTGAAGCCTGTTCTAGTTCTTTTGTTCCCTTTTCTTCTGACTGTGCTGGCTCGCTTAAAGTTGGTTCCACTCGTTCAGCAACGGCTGCTGACGCAACAGTAACTTCTGGCTGTTCAAGTTGATCTCGTAC
>LJRV01000259.1 GCA_001612575.1 Streptobacillus notomytis | reverse complement strand
ATGTTCAAGTTGGACAAGCGGTTGCAGCATTGCTAGATCGTAAGCAGCTTTATGTAGTGGGATATTTTGAAGAAACAAAATTAGACCGTATTCATATTGGCGATGAAGCAACTGTGCAATTAATGGGTGATAGACAGAACATTAAAGGCCATGTGCAGGGTATTGCATCGGGTATTGAAGACCGTGAGCGTTCAAGTAGTTCGAAACTGCTTGCAAATGTAAACCCGACATTTAGCTGGGTTCGTTTAGCGCAGCGTGTACCTGTAAAAATTGTGTTAGACGAAGCACCAAAAAATGAGTTGGCTTTTGTGTCTGGCCGTACTGCTACAGTACATATTATTGAAAAATAAAAAGCTTAAATTTTTAAACTCAATAAAAA
>LJRV01000258.1 GCA_001612575.1 Streptobacillus notomytis | reverse complement strand
AACATAGACTTTGGCTTAAGAAAAATTGTTGGTAATGCTGGAATTGGATATGTGTTATCTTAAAGATAGTTTGCTAATGTTTTTAATGTTATTGAATGAATTTCTTGTACGAATTCTGAGGCTCTGTTTTTGTTCCAAATTTCCAAACATCAGCAAACATTATTCCTGTCTGAGTTTTCCAAGTTTTTCCACCGTCTGCTGAAATTGATATTCCCTTATCTATTCTTCCATGA
>LJRV01000257.1 GCA_001612575.1 Streptobacillus notomytis | reverse complement strand
AACTTGGCCTTTAGGGCTGTGTCAGATGGATATTAAAGCTGTAGTTAGTGGTACTACGCAGCACACTGAAACTTTGACTTTCCAAGTGATTGACGGGGTAACAGCATAATGGCAAATCTTGTTTTTAAATTTAGTTGGGATCACCGGCCATTCC
The DNA here is from genome assembly GCA_001612575.1 of Streptobacillus notomytis. Classification (GTDB taxonomy): domain Bacteria; phylum Fusobacteriota; class Fusobacteriia; order Fusobacteriales; family Leptotrichiaceae; genus Streptobacillus; species Streptobacillus notomytis. The sequence goes on along the minus strand of LJRV01000257.1, from coordinate 119 downwards.
CATATAACTCAGCTCAAGGAAAACGGCAATTCATGCTGCCTTTTGCCTCAGGTATTCCAAATTTAACTCCAGACTGGAGACAAGTTACAGGGTTGGGTAATGCTGCAACAGCGACACTT
>LJRV01000256.1 GCA_001612575.1 Streptobacillus notomytis | reverse complement strand
ATATTATCCAGCCACTAGTCCATTGAGCTACTAAATTTTATTACTATATATGACCTATAGTATTTTAAATTGTCGCCTATGTGTGCCAATTTTAAACCAGTTACGCGTGTTCAGGTGGATAAAATTAAGTTACCGGATGTTCCTTTCGATTATCTCGAAGAAGTGTATCCAGCCTATGATTTGCCTTTACTATTTAAGTCAGAATATGGCTTGGAATGGCGTAGCGTAATGTTGGGACTGGTGCCAAAGTGGGCTCCGGATAAGAGTTCGGCTAAACGGACCTATAATGCCCGAAATGAAACTTTATTTGAAAAGCCAAGTTTCCAGGAGGCTGCATTTAAAGGTAAGTTTGGAGTTATTCCGGTGACCGAATTTTATGAAGCAAAATATATTGATGGTAAGGCTCAGCGTTGGGGAGTACGTCGCAAAGATGGCCAAGGCTTTTTTATTGCTGCCATTTATGAAATCTGTAAAATCAATGATGAAGTGATTCGCTCAGCCAGCATGATCACGATGGATGCAATAGACCATCCGATGATGAAGGAGTTTCATGAACCAGGAAATATCAAACGTTCAGTGATTGTAATTCCACATTAACGTCTGGATGAATGGC
>LJRV01000255.1 GCA_001612575.1 Streptobacillus notomytis | reverse complement strand
GTTCTATCATTTATAATTGCTTTTTCCTATGCAGATGTTTTTTAATGTTTACTTAACTATTGTATTTTTTTCATCCTTTTTCTTCATCCCTTTTTAATTTATTTCTCAATTTTTATATATTTATTAAAATATTTTTCATCCACATTTTCTTCTGTTAGACTCTCTAAAAAGATTTCTGATAAATCTTTTCCCATTAAACTAACTTTTAAAATTTTCATATTATTCAATTTTTCTACCTTTTTATTAATATTTTTCATTTCATATGTTATATAATCTCTATTTTTCATATATTTATCATCAGTTTTAAAGTTAAATAAATATATGTATATGTTATCTACTCTCTTTGAAACTTCTTCTATATATTTTTCTAAATAATCTACATCTGGAAAGTATAGATGTAAATTTTTTATTTTTTTATCTTCATATTTAGGTATTTGCCTTAATATCTCATCTGCTGATATTACATTTGCTAAAATATCAAAGTTGCTCTTCTTTGAATATAGCTCTTTCATTCCTGTTATTACACTTAATCTTTGATTTATTATTAAATCATAATAATCTATGTTATTAGAAAATATATTAATTCCCATAATTAACGTTAGAATATACATAAATTTATATTTACCTAGTATTTTTCTCATATGTTATATATATAGCTAATTATTAAACTATATAATCAACCTCCTTTCTTTACTATTATTTAGATTTGTATATTAAAAATAAAAAAATATTTTAATTAGAATCTAAAATTATTATTTTAAATGTAAAAAATATATAGTATTAAAAACATCGAATATTTTTAATTTCACTATCCTAACTAATACCACTTTTTTTAAAAAACTAATTTATGTAAAAAATTATACCCCCCCCTATATTTTGTCAATCGTTTTTTTAATAATATATGTATTTTTTTAACAAATTGTTTACAATTTAATTTTTATCCAGTAAATTCATTAATATTTGGTTTTAATTTTCACTATAATAATTTAAAATTCATTTTGTATTCATATTAGATAAGTATAATTTTTATATATCAAGTTATGAAAGGAGATAGCAATGAAAAAAGCTTTATTTTCCATATTTTTGATATTTGGATTTAATATATTTGGAAGTAAACAAGAAGTTAAAATTACTAAAAAAGAAGCTTTAAGTAAAGCTATTTCTTATGTTGGAAATGGTAAAGTTCATTCTATAGAACTTGATTATATTAAAGATCATCCTGTATGGGAAGTCGAAATTATACATATAAATTCAAAAACAAAATTTAAAATCGATGGTATAAGTGGAAAAATATTATCAACTAAGATTGATTATGAAAAAAAAGTACAGGATACTGATTTAGATATATTAAAGGTTAATGATATTAAAATAATAATATCTAAACTAATTAAACACCCTGTCTATACCGAAATATATTTAGATAAAAAATTAGGTAAAAAGATATATGAAGTTCATCTTTTAGATGGGCATAATGAAATGTTATTTATCATAGATGCACATAATGGAAATATATTAAAATTTAATAAATAGTTTTTCATTCATTTTTTATTCATTTTAGAAGTGTATAATAAAGGTGTGGTAAGACATAGGTCTTAAAAAGAGAGTTGAAAATTTCAAAATAAGGGTGGTAGCTTATACATATACAAGATAATAATCCTCATACTTCTAAATATTTGTTCATCAATTTATATTATACTTGTATATACTTTGAAATTTTATTAATAAGGTTGGTTAATTGAAATAAGGAGTTTTGAAGAGATATATATTGGTTAAGAAAGATAAGTATAACTTATCTTTTTTTCATATTTATGTTAAAATTGAGAAAAATGAAAGGATAATATATGAAAATACTTTTGGTTGAAGATGAAGTTGATTTAAATAATATTATTAAAAAGTATCTTAATAAAAATGGATATATAGTTGATTCAGTATTTGATGGTGAAGAGGCACTTTTTAATTTAAATGAGGCTTCTTATGATTTAGCTATATTAGATGTTATGCTACCTAAATTAAATGGTTTTGAAGTTTTAGAAAAAATTAGAAAAAAGAACAACAAAACAGCTGTATTAATGTTAACTTCAAAAGATCAAGTAGAAGATAAAGTAAAAGGACTTGATTTAGGTGCTGATGATTATTTATCTAAACCTTTTGATTTTGAAGAGTTAATGGCTAGAATTAGAGCCATTATTAGAAGAAAATATGATAATTTATCCTCTGAAATTAAAATACATGATTTAGTTTTAGACACTATGAAAAAAACTGTTATTCGTAATGGTGTAAATATAGAGCTAACAGGTAAAGAATATGAAGTTTTAGAATATTTAATGCAAAGTAAAGATAGAATAGTAAGTAGAGAGCAAATTAAAGATCATGTTTGGGATTTCTATTATGAGGGCAGTTCTAATGTTATAGATGTACTGATTAAAAATATTAGAAAAAAAATTGATTTAGATGGTTCTAAACAAATAATATTTACTAAAAAGGGGCTTGGTTATGTGGTTAAAGAAGATGAGTGTTAAGTTTCAAAGACATATTCCAATAACTTTAAAAGTTAATCTTTGGTATAGTACATTTATACTTTTACTAATGATATCAAGTATAATTCTTACATTAATACTTTCTTCATCTTTAGGAATGAGTGTATCTAAACAACAATTAAAAAAACATGTTGATGATGTTGCTAAATATCCAGAAAAATTTGAAAGTTTTGAATCTGGGATATTTTATATAAACTATGATCATTCAGGTGAAATTCTTGCTGGTAAATATCCTTTAGGATTTAATTTAAAATTAAAGTTAGAAGAAAATAGTATAAGAGTATATGAAAAAAAAGATTATCAATTTTATTATTATGATAGTAAAATAAAGAACAGTAATTATTGGATAAGAGGAGTTTATCCTATTAATCATCTTGCACAAGATAGAGATAGAACTATGGCAATTCTTTTAATTTTTTCTCCAATATTTTTTCTAATAGTTGTTTTAGGTGGAAAAGAAATATTAAAAAGAGGATTTAAACCTGTTAAACAGATTTCAAAGACTGCATTAGATATTACAGAAAGTCAAGATTTTTCTAAACGTATAGAACTTGAAGAAGGTAGTGATGAAATACATAAAATGGCTAAAACTTTTAATACCATGCTTGATTCAATAGAAGCTTCATATATACGAGAAAAACAATTTAATTCAAATGTTTCACATGAATTAAAAACTCCTATAAGTGTTATACTTGCAGAAAGTTCTTATTCTCTAGAACATGTAAATAATATAGAGGAGGCTAAGGAATCTTTTGAGGTTATAAAAAGACAATCTAAAAAAATGTCTGAATTAATTACACAAATAATGATGTTATCTAAAATTGAGAACACATCTAATTTAGAATTGATAGATTTAAATTTATCTGTTTTAATAAATAATGTGCTAATTGATAATTCTATAATTTTTGAAGAAAAAAATATTAATCTTTCTAAAAACATTGAAAAAAATGTTATCATATATGGTGATAAAATTATGCTAGAAAGAATGTTAGATAATCTAATAAGTAATGCAATTAAATTTACTAAAGATTCTATAGTCGTTAATTTAATTAATAAAAATGATCAAGTAATTTTAGAAATTATTGATAATGGTATGGGAATTTCTAAGAAGAATATATCTAATATATTTAATAGATTTTATCAGGAAAATACATCTAGAAATAAGAGTGAAAATCAAGGATTTGGACTTGGTTTATCTTTAGTTAAAGAAATAGTTAAATTACATCATGCAGAAATTCATGTAGAAAGTTTGCCTAAAAATTATACTAAGTTTACCGTTTCTTTTAAAATGTTTCACCATGTGTAATTTTATTATATATATCATAAATATTTAACCTAAAAGTATTTATGTATTAATTACTGTTAATGCTCTATTTTAAAGGATAATCGAATAAAAAGTATTTTTTAATATATGTTAAATCAAACAAAGATAAAAAAACTTTTGACTAATGAAAATTATTAAGATATAATTACTGTAGAAATAATATGTGCACATATTATTTCAAAAAAACATAAGAATGAGTGGCACATTCTAAACAAAGAAAGAGGTAATTAGAATGAAAAAAAAATTAATTTTAGCAACTTTATTATTCGTTCCTTTTTTAGGATTTTCTCAAGAAAATGAAGTAGAAGAAATGCAAGAAATATCTTCAATAATTATCTTGAATAATAAAAATGAAATAGATGAATCTGAAATAAAAACTACTGGATTAACAGGAAAAATAGTAGGTGGAGTTGCTGGATCAATTATAGGCTCAGAAGCAGGAGATAAAGTAGAAGAAGATTTAAAAGAATGGTGGAGAGGAGATAAAAATGATTAAAAAATATTTCCATATACTTTTAAGTTTACTTTTAGGTGCAAGTATAGGATTAGTTATATACTTACTAGATAAAACTACATTAAGTCACATTCATCAATTAATAGCCCTTGGAGTTTATGCTTATGTTGCAAGTATTATAAAAAATAAATTGATAGAAATTTATAAATAAAAATGAGATTACTGATAATATGAGTATATTAAATATAAAAAGACTTATTTTGGGTATTTTAGTTTCTGTAGTGTTAGTTATTGTAATGGGAATAGTTGAAAATGTAATTTTTTATGATTTTAATTCTTTAAGTGATATATATAAAATATTAATATATTTAATAGTACCTGTTTTAGTTGGATTAATTGGATTATTAATATTAAAATTAATAAAACAATTTACAGAATCAAATGTTAATACTGTATTATTGATTGTTGGAGTTATTACTGTTTTAAATATTCATGGTATATTGAGTTATGGATATAATATATTTTACCAAATAATAATATTTTTAATTCTTTCTATTTTAAATGGTTTGATATTAGTATTAATAACAAAATTTTTAAATACAGATAAATAATTTAATAAAAAACCGAATATATTCTTAAAAATATATTCGGTTTTTTAATTGTGTTGCTATTAATAATTTCTTATCAATAAATTCATATCTACTTTAATTTTTAAAACTATGTATAGGAGCTGGTATTCTTCCACCTCTATTAATAAATTCTTCACAGTTATATGGATTTACTCTCATTATTGGTGCTCTTCCAAGCAATCCTCCAAATTCTACCATATCTCCCTCTACCATACCTTTAACAGGTATTATTCTTACTGCTGTCGTTTTTTGATTTATCATTCCTATAGCCATTTCATCAGCTATAATTCCTGATAAAGTTGCTGCTGTCGTATTTCCTGGAACTGCAATCATATCAAGCCCAACTGAACAAACACAAGTCATAGCCTCTAATTTTTCCAAACTTAAAGCCCCTATTTTAGCTGCCTCTATCATATTTGCATCTTCACTTACAGGAATAAATGCTCCACTTAATCCTCCAACATGAGAGCTAGCCATTACTCCACCTTTTTTTATAGAATCGTTTAACAAAGCTAACGCACAAGTAGTTCCAGGAGCTCCAACTCTTTCAAGTCCCATAAATTCTAATACCTCACCTATAGAATCTCCTATAGCTGGTGTTGGTGCAAGTGATAAATCTATAATACCAAAAGGTATATTTAATCTACTTGAAACAACATTAGCAACAAGTTGTCCTATTCTTGTAATTTTAAATGATATTTTCTTAATAATCTCACATAATTCATCAAAACTTTTACCTTTAGTTTCTTTAATTGCACTTGCAACTACTCCTGGTCCACTTACTCCAACATGAACTGTTGAATCCATTTCACTAACTCCGTGGAAAGCTCCAGCCATAAATGGATTATCATCAGGAGCATTACAAAATACCACGAATTTTGCACAGCCAAATGAATTTGGTGTTATATCAGCTATTTCCTTTATTATCTCTCCTACAAGCTTTACAGCGTCCATATTAAGCCCTATTTTTGAACTTCCAAGATTAAGAGAAGAACATAGGTATTTAGTTTCTTTTAAAGCTCTTGGTATAGATCTAATAAATAGTTCTTCATTAGGTGTCATTCCTTTAGAAACTAAGGCTGAATATCCTCCTAAGAAATCTATTCCTACCTTAGCTGCAACATCATCTAAACACTTAGCTATTTTAACATAATCATCTATAGTTTTAGTACAACCTGCAGCTACAAGAGATATAGGAGTAATAGATACCCTTTTATTAACTATAGGTATACCAAATTCCTTACTTATCTCTTCACCTGTTTTAACTAAATCCTTAGCGATATTATATATTTTGTTATATATTTTATCACAAAATATATCTATGTCATCACTTACACAATCAAGTAAACTTATACCTAAAGTAATAGTTCTGACATCTAAATTATTCTCTTGTATCATCTTATTTGTTTCTTTTATCTCAAATACATTCATTATTACACCCTATGCATAGATTGAAATATTTCTTCTTTTTGAGCCTTTATTTGTATATTTAGCTCTTCTCCTATAACATCTAGCCTTTCTTGTAATTTACTATGACTTATACTTGATTTAGTAACATCTACTATCATTATCATATTAAAATATCCCTCAAGTATAGATTGAGATATATCTAATATGTTAATATCTAATTCTGATAATGCAATACATATTTTTGCAATTATTCCTATTTTATCTAATCCTACAACAGTAATAATAGTTTTTTTCACTTTATTTCTCCTTTATTTACAACCACAATGCTTATCTAATAATTCAACTAAAGTTTTAACATGAACTCCTGTTGCTCCTAATGGTAAATATCCATTAGCTTTAGATAAAAATGCTGTCCCAGCTATATCTAAGTGTACCCAAGGTGTTTTATTAACAAATGCTTCTATGAATAACCCAGCAGTAATAGTTCCGCCCATTCTTCCTCCAGAATTTTTAATATCTGCTACTACAGAATTATTTAAAGCTCTAAAATCATCTGAAGTAGGTAATTGCCATATTGATTCTCCTGCTTTTTTAGATGCTTCAAGAACTTCGTTAAATAGGTCTTGATTATTAGTTACACTTCCAGTATAGAACTCGCTAAGTGCTACAAGACAAGCACCTGTTAATGTTGCAAGATCTATTATTTTATCAACTTTTAATACATCTGAAGAATAATAAACAGCATCAGCAAGAGTTAATCTTCCTTCTGCATCTGTATTATCAACTTCTATACTTTTTCCAGCTAATGACCCTATAACATCACCTGGTTTGTATGAATTACCACTAATAGAATTTTCACAAGCAGCAACTACTCCATAAACATTAGTTTTAATATTATTTTTTGCTAATGCATAAAGAGTTCCTATTACAGTTCCAGCTCCACCCATATCACAGAACATAGTTTTCATTCCATCACTTGGTTTAATAGAATATCCTCCTGTATCATAAGTGATACCTTTACCTACTAAAGCTATTTTTTCTTGACTTTCACTATTATTTAAATATTCCATTATTATAAATCTAGGTCTATTTTCTGATCCTCTTGCTACTGATAAGAAAGCTTTCATTCCTATTTTTTCTATTTCTGCTTCTTCTAATACAGTAACTTTTACCCCTACTTTTTCTAATTTTTCTTTAGCAAAATTAGCTAAAGTTTCAGGATATAGATCTTGAGCAGGCATGTTTACTAAATCTCTTGTAAAGAATACCCCTTCCATAGTATTAGTTATTTTAACTAATTCTTTTTCAACTTTTGCTCTTTTTTCATCATCTATGAAGAAGTTAATTGTAATTTCCTTTAAATTAACTTTTTCAGATTTGTATTTATCGAATTTGTATTCTGCATGTATCATACCCTCAAGTGCTGCACTATAAGTTCTTCTTGTACATAACCCATTTAATTTAGGAATATATACTTTTATTTCATCTTCTTTTTTTGCTTGCATTTCTTTAGCTAATTTGTAGAAAATTTTTCTAACTTTATCTATAGTTATTTCTTCTTTTTTCCCTAAACCTATTAATGCTACTTTTTCTTTATCTTCTAAATCTCTATAGATTAAGATTTCACTTTCTTTACCTGAAAAAAGTCCAACTTCATTCATTTTTCTAAAAACAACATTATCTACTTTTTCATTTTCATAAACTAATATAGCTTCTAATCCGTTTTTAGTATTTTCCATTCCAATATTATATTTCATTTCTTATCCTCTTTCTATATTTTTTCTACTAAATTTCTTGCATGATCACATACTCTTGTAAAGTGTGATATTAAATCTATATATGAAAGACCTGCATGAATTTCACATTCTTCTGCACTTAATCTCTTAATATGATTTTTTCTTATTTTTTTCTCATATGAATACACTCTATTATGTAAATCTAATGCTTCAAATACTTTTCCTTTATCTCCATGTTTAATAGCTTCTATAGCACATTCTATCATTTCTGTTGATATTTGTAACATATTATTTATTTCATTATGTGCATATTCTGAGAATTTTAAACTTTTTCTTATTTCGTATTCAACATCAAGTAATATACCGTCAGCATGATCTCCTATTCTTTCAACATCTCTACACATATCTAAGTATATTCCTAATTCTTCTCCTTCTTTTTCACTTAAGTTTTCTCTTGAAAGATCTGATAAATATTTAGTTATTTCTCTATCTAATGTATTAATTCCTTCTTCTCTTCTTTTTATTTCTTCTGCAAGTTTTTCATCATGAGTATGGAAAAATTCAACAGATTTTTTTAAATTTTCTAAAGCAACTTCTATCATTAATATCATTTCTTGTTTTACTTGTCCAAGTGCTATAGAAGGTGTTTGAATTAACGCTCTATCAAGATATTTAACTGTGTATTCTTCATCAATTTTATTTTCTTTAATAACCTTAGTAACAATATATGCTAAAACTCCTATGAATGGGAATAGTATTATTGTATTTAAAATATTAAATGTTCCATGAGCAAAACCTATAGTTAATTTAGGAGTAAGATGTAAAAATTTACTCATTCTTTCTACAAGTAATGTGAAAGGAGTTAAAAATACCATGAATATAGTTGTTCCTATAACATTAAATAATACATGTGAAAGAGCTATTCTTTTAGCTGCTGAACTAGCTCCTATTACTGCAATTACAGCTGTTATAGTTGTTCCTATATTATCACCAAATAATACTGGTAATGCAGCTCTTAAATTAATTAAGTTATCTTGATAGATATTTTGTAATATCCCTACAGTTGCTGATGAAGATTGAACTATCATAGTAAGAGTTGTACCTATAAATACTCCTAATAGTGAATTTTTACTTAAATTTACTGTTAAGTCTATAAATTCTGGTAAACTTCTTAAAGGATGCATAGCTTTAGACATTAAACTTAATGCAAAGAATAATCCTCCAAATCCAAATATTACTCTTCCTATGTTATTTATACTTTTTCTATTAGTGAAAGTTAATAAGGCTACCCCAGCAAAAAGTATTGGTAATGAATAACGAGAAATATTAAATCCTATAATTAAAGCAGTAATTGTAGTTCCTATATTAGCTCCCATTATGATTCCAATAGCCTGTCTTAAATTAAGTAATCCGGCTCCAACTAATCCTATAGTTATTACTGATGTTCCAGAGCTTGATTGTATTAAACCTGTAACGAATACTCCAACTAATACACCTAGAAATGGAGAAGTTGTATATTTATCTAAAATATATCTTAACTTTTCTCCAGCCATTAATTGTAATCCTTCTCCCATATATTTTATACAGAAAAGAAATAAACCTAATCCTCCTAAAAATGTAAATATCATTTCTTTGTAATTTATAACTTGTGTCATTAATTTCCTCCTAAAGTATATTCGAATACATTTCTTTCAGTTCCATCATTTGCATGAACTTTAGCTATATATTTAAAATTTAATTTATCAATTAATTTTATCATTGCTATATTATCTTTATGTGTATCTATTCTTACAACGAATTTAGAATCTTTTGTAGAGATTCTTATTAATTTTTCTAAAAATTCTTTCCCTATACCTTTATTCATTTCATTTTTATTCACCATAACTCTGTGTATAGATGAATAATCAACGTTATTATTAATATTTCCATCATATGTTTTAAGATACATAGTATCTATACCATAATTTAAAGAAGCATAAGCATAGATTTGATTATCTTTTTCATAAATATATCCTCTCTTAAGTTCTATATCATTTTTAAAATCTTTTTCTAAAGGATAATTATTAGACCATTGAGTTAATCCAATTTCTTTTTGATATTCTATTGCAAGTTCTTTAATTTCTAGTATTTTTTCCATATCTTCTAATTTAGCTTTTCTAAGCTTAAAATTATTTTTGGAGTTTTCTTTTTTCTTTATATTATATTTAGACATTAATCTTTCAATGTCGTTGTCATTTATAAAGGAGTTAATTATTTTAAATATATGTTTATCTAAGTTATTTAAAATATTTTTTTCCTCTTCAGTAAAATTTCCTAAAACATGGGATATTACAGACTTGTTATTTGGTTTTCCTATACCTATCCTAAGTCTTATAAACTCATCTCCTATATGAGATATTATAGATTTTATCCCGTTATGACCTGCAGATTTTCCCTTGTTTTTAATTTTTATTTCTCCAATTTTTAAATCCATATCATCGTATATGACAATTAAGTCTTTTTTAGGATTTATTTGGTAGAAAGAAATTAATTCGTAAATGGCCTCACCACTTAAATTCATATATGTTTGAGGTTTTTGAAAAAAGACAGTTTCATTTTTAATATTTTCTTTAGTGTACAAACTTTTGTATTTTTCTTTAAAATTTAAAATGTTATTGGATTTTAAATATTTGTCTAAATATATAAATCCAATGTTGTGTCTATTGTTTTCATATTCATTGCCAGGATTACCTAATCCGACTATTAATTTCACTTTACACCTCTTTCTATTTAAAATGTTAACTAATTTTACCATTTTTTTTTTTTTTTTTCTATTTATTTTTTATATTTCTTTATTGATTTTTATTAATTTTAAATGATTAATTTATTGATAATATATATTATTAGAAATATTTGTTTTTTTTGAATTTTTATTGATTAATAAATAATATATATTTATATATATTCATATTCTTTATTATTATTAGGGCTTTGAATTTGTGAATACCTTTTATTTCTCTGAATTAAATTGAATTTTTTCTTGTGTTTAACTTAAAAAAATTTGTGATTAATTTTTATTCACAGTCTATTCCTGATTTATTCAGAACTAACTATTTTTTGTGATTAAGTTAGTGTTATTATTTTAAAATGGTTAATTTAAAATTGTGCCTTAAAATACGAGAATAAGTTAAAAGTATCATAAATACTAGATTTGTTAATGTGTCTAACTATGTGAAAAAGTGTATAACTTGTATTTTTAAACGATCTACATTCATTTTATATTACAAAAACATATGAACGTCAAATAAAATGAAAAATTTTACAAAATTTTAAATATGTGAATAAAAAAAATATAAGTTGTAAAATAGAGTGTTTTGAGTTATTCACAATTCAGATTTTTTTGTGCCTAAGTAATTTAAGTCTTTTAAAAGTGTAGTTTTAAGTCTTATGTGCCAATGTGAATAAGTCTTTCATAACCTAGATTTTTAAAGTTGAAATAGATTTTTTTTTGTGCTAAGATGTGTTATGAACAAGAGGAAAGGTATGGATTTATTCCAAAGGTATATATGTTATGTTAGAACCAAGCAAATTATGGGAGGCTTTAAAAAAAACTCTAGAAGAAAGTCAGATTATTTTTTCTGATTATATTAATCATAGTGTAAGGGCTATAGATTTCAGTAATTCAACTTTATTATTACAAATTGATGATTATAGGTCATACATAGAGATAGAGAATATAAAATCAGAAATAGAAAAAAAAGCCAGTCAACATTATGGAGCTTTGCTTGGTGAAATTTCTATAGATCTTCAAAAAAACTTTAAGGATTTTCTTAATTCTAATAATACTAATAAAAAAGATAGAATTTTTAATAATCTTAATAAAAAGTTTACTTTTAATAATTATGTAATAGGTGATAACAACCTATTTGCATATAAATTAGGAATGGCTATACTTGATGGGAAATTATCTAATAGCCCACTTATGATATATGGAGATTCAGGACTAGGAAAAACTCATTTAGCTCAGGCTATAGGTAATGAAATGATAGAAAAAAATCCTGAAAGTAAAGTATTTTATACTACATCTACAGAATTTTCTAATGAATTAATTAAAAGCTTTAGTGAAAGAACAACTATATCTTTTAAAGACAAGTATGCAGATTTAGATATGTTAATAGTAGATGATATACAGTTTTTTGAAAATATATTTGGTAAGGGTGACGATAAGATACAAAAAGAGTTCTATAATGCCTTTAATACATTACACATGGCAAATAAGCCAATAATATTAATATCTGATAAATATCCAGAAGAATTAACCAATGTTGAGGCTAGATTAATTTCAAGATTAGTTTCAGGGGCTTTAGTAGAACTTAAAATGCCAGATAAAACATCAAGAATTTCAATAATTAAAACTATAATCACTAAAGAAAATATACCAATGGATCAAGAATTGATGTATTTTATAGCTGATGAGTTAGAAACTAATATTAGAGAACTAGAAGGTTTTGTTAATACTATAGTTGCAAGAGTTAAGTTGATGAATGAAGTGGTTAACAAGAAGATGATAATTGATGAATTAAATAAGAAGCTAATTAAGAAAAAAAGCTCTATAACTTCTGAGAAAATACTTGAAACAGTTTCTGTTTATTATAACATAGAAAAATCTGAGATATTAGGTAAGAGTAGAAAAACAGAAATAGTTAGAGCAAGAGATGCTTCAAGATATTTACTTACTAATATATTAAAAATAACTTTAGGTGAAATAGGTAAAATGTTTGGTTCAGATCATACTTCAATAGTTAAGGCACTAGAAAAAATAAGAGTTATGGAAACAGAAGATCCTAGTAATCAATTACTAAAAGATATTAAAACATTAAAATCAAATATAGAAAGCTAATAAAGATGACATTTATGTTATCTTTATTTTAGTTATTAAGTTATAAATTATTTAAAAAGTAATATAAATTAGAATGGTTTTAGTAATATAAGTAATGATCAATTAGTTTAATACTGAATAAAAATAAAATTATAAAATAATACATAATAATTGTTATACCTGTTATTAATGATAAATTTAAATTAAGCAGAAATGAAAGTTTAATTGAAACAAATATTAATACAACAAGATAATTGGGAGAAGAAGATAATCCAGTAACAATATTTGAATTATTTTTAAATAAAAATATAGAAGAAAAAATAAAAGAAAAGTATGGTTTTACAAATTTAATTGATTCTGATAATAATAATACATCCTATATCAAACATGCTTGATGGTATTATAAGCTAGGAAGAAAAGAATATTTTTAAAGGTAAAAATCCAGATATAAAATTAGTTAGACGTAATTATGCTGGCTTTTATATTATGAATACATATGGGATATTAAGTATGTCATATAGTTTAGTTTATCATAATATCAATTTTCACTATTTATACCCTGATAGTAAATATTTAGATAAAATAGATAATAAGAAAAGATTGGAAATGAATTAAATAGGATAAGTTCAAACTATAAATTAGGAATAAAGTTAAGAGTTATATAAGGCTTAAATGTAATAGTTAAAGTAAATTTAAATACAAAATTAAATTTGGAAATAGATTATAATTTTTAATTGAAATAGGAAAATATTATCATTTTTTATTTTATAAATTTAAACTATTGACAAAACAGTGGGGGGGGGGTATAATTTTTATGAAAATTTTACAGATATTCTATTTTTTTAAAATATATATTTTTGTAATAAACAATTAATTTTTGATAAATATTTTAATGAGAGTATTTTAGATATACTAACTAAAATATTTTTTGTTTTATTAAACAACAAAGAAAGGAAATTATATAAAGAAATGAAAAAAATAATAAATATTTTTATTATAATATTGATTATGGGAATTAATACATTTTCACGAAATACAAATTATTATGATTTAATAATAAATCAGAGATTAAGTGTAATAACAGGAATGAAAGAGCTATATTCAAAGAAGAGCAACTTTGATATTTTAGCAAATGTAATATCAGCAGATGAGATATTAAGGCAAATACCTAAATATGAAGAAAAGAAAATAAAAGAACTACACTTATACTTTCCAGATGTAGATTATTTAGAAAAATATATAGAAGATGTTTCTAAAAAAGTCGATAACATATACATATATTTATTTAACTTTAAAACTGATGATAAATATATGAAAAATAGAGATTATATAACATATGAAATGAAAAATATTAATAAAAAGGTAGAAAAACTAAATAATGTGAAAATTTTAAAAGTTAGTTTAACTGGAAAAGATTTATCAGAAATCTTTTTAGAGAGTTTAACAGAAGAAAATGTGGATGAAAAATATTTTAATAAATATATAAAAATTGAGAAATAAATTAAAAAGGGATGAAGAAAAAGGATGAAAAAAATACAGGAGTTAGGAAGACATTTAAAAAGTTCTTTAAAGGAAAAAGTAAGTATAAATGATAGAACAGTTATACGGTATATGATGTTAGGTTTTATAGGAGTAACAACAATATCTCATGGTGCATGGTTAGCAATA
>LJRV01000254.1 GCA_001612575.1 Streptobacillus notomytis | reverse complement strand
CCTGTCTCGTGGGCTCGGTGATCGTATTGGCTTTAAAAAATTATTATTTATTGGAACCGCAGTTTTTGGTGTGGGTTCGTTAGCTGCGGCTTTTTCTCCAACTGCCTATGCCTTAATTGCTTCTCGTGCTGTTTTAGGCCTAGGGGCAGCTATGCTTATTCCTGCCACTTTATCCGGTATCCGTAATGCTTTTACCGAAGAAAAGCAGAGAAATTTTGCACTTGGTCTTTGGTCTACAGTAGGTGGAGG
>LJRV01000253.1 GCA_001612575.1 Streptobacillus notomytis | reverse complement strand
ATATTAATGGTTTGATCAAGCAATCCCCACATATTCGCAGGTCGGTTTCCTGCCGGACGTGCAGAAATATCAACGGCAATCACAATATCAGCACCCATATCACGTGCTGTTTTGACCGGAATTGGGCTAACCAGTCCGCCATCTACATATTTCTGCTTACCAATGGTTGCTGGTACAAACACATTTGGAATACTGCATGATGCACGAACAGCTTGTCCTGCATTACCTTTAATAAAGTCTGCTTTTTGGCCATTATCAAGACGAGTTGCTACCGCTGCAAAACGGATTGGGAATTTCTCAATCGGTTTATTGCCTACGTTACGGTTAACATAGTCCTGTAGCTTTTGCCCAAGAATAATACCTTGGCGATTCAGTGTTAAATCGCGAATATTAGACTCTTGCACTTTGAGCGCAAGATTTTGGTGTTGATAAGGCGTTTGTCCACTGGCATAGATACTGCCTACGAATCTACCGGCACTTGTACCCGTAACAATTTTCGGTTTAATAC
>LJRV01000252.1 GCA_001612575.1 Streptobacillus notomytis | reverse complement strand
CGGGATGAATAGAATAGAAGTAAAAAGTGAAAAAGATTTAGCAAATCTTGGACATGTATTAACTGATTGACCAAAGGATAAAGGATCACTACGTTCTTGTAATAATGGTTCAATATTAAGATTTATTACAAAAGATAACTTACAAGAATATGGCTATGGAGATCATATAGTCTTATTTTAAAAGAAGGGAAAATGGCAATAGAACTTTTAGTAAAATGAGAAGAAATAGACAAAATAGCTAAGGACAACTTTGACACTTCTCAAAAAGAAATAAATTCTAGTCTAGAAAGTTTGAAACAA
>LJRV01000251.1 GCA_001612575.1 Streptobacillus notomytis | reverse complement strand
TATGTAGGAACAGATCAACTTCAAAGTTGTATTATTGCAACAGATCATTTAATAGAACGAGATTGTAAAGATATACTCTTTTTATTAGATAATAATAAAAGTTATACAGCAATTAAAAAGATACTAATGTATAAAGATGCATTGAATACAAATGGAATGAAATATTATGCAGAAAATGTAATAGATGGTGTGTCTTCACCTGAAAGTGTTGAACATTATATTTTAGTCCTATATATTAAATATAAATTGCCAGATGCAAGATTACTAGATTCATATTATCCAGTATTTGGCGCATTAATA
>LJRV01000250.1 GCA_001612575.1 Streptobacillus notomytis | reverse complement strand
CAAAATTTAGAAAAACATTTGTAGAAGCTAGAAGAATATTATTAAAACATAGAATATAATAATTACCAATAGTTAAAAATGGTAAATTAAAAGGACTAATTACTATTAAAGATATAGGTACTGTTAGAAATTATCCTAATGCATGTAAGGATGAACAAGGAAGATTAAGAGTTGGATCAGCAGGTGGAATAGGAGCAGATACATTAAGAAGAGTTAAAGCCTTAGTAGATGCAGGAGTAGATATTATTACTGTTGACTCTGCTCATGGACACTCAAAGGGTGTAATTGAGAAGATAAAAGAAATTAGAAAAGAATTTCCAAACTTAAATTTAATAGGTGGAAATATCTGTCCTTACTTCCTCTTTTCATAGCTATTAATGAACCCATGCCTACATAACTTTTATATGCTCTACCATTATATAGTATCTCTTCTCCTGGTGATTCATAAGTTCCAGCAAGTAATCCACCTAACATTACACAATCTGCTCCTGCCGCTATAGCTTTAACTATTGAGAAGATAAAAGAAATTAGAAAAGAATTTCCAAACTTAAATTTAATAGGTGGAAATATAGTTACAAAACAAGCTGCGATTGATTTAGTAGAAGCTGGGGTAGATGCTGTAAAAGTTGGAGTAGGACCAGGATCTATTTGTACAACTCGTGTTGTATCAGGTGTTGGTATGCCACAATTATCTGCTGTAATGGAAGTGGCA
>LJRV01000249.1 GCA_001612575.1 Streptobacillus notomytis | reverse complement strand
TCTTTACCGGTTCAACTAACCTACAATGGAACACTAGATGATATTGGGAATTTAACATCTGCCCGAGAACAATCCATCCTCTATGGAACCATGGAAGGCGGTTTACATATTGTGGATGCTTCATCTGGTATTGAGCAAATGGTCTTTGTTCCTGCAGATATTTTAAATGATTCAGTTGCTTCTAATGCTTTAGTTGTTGGTCAAAGTGATGCTTCAGCTCCCGCTCATGGTATGGACGGAGCTTGGGTTTCTGATCCAGCCTATA
>LJRV01000248.1 GCA_001612575.1 Streptobacillus notomytis | reverse complement strand
AAATCAAGAGACTCAGGTTCCTTATGATGTTAAGCATTTACATGATTTGCTTGAGCAGCAAAAGATTGCCTACTTCCGTCCTCCGGTACCCACTGCTAAAGAGCGTATTGATCGTTTAGCTCGTCTTAAAAGAGTCTTGTTAAAATATCAAGATCAGATTGCCGAAGCAATTAACCTTGATTATGGCCTTCGTGCCATTATGGAAACCAAGATTGGTGAGTTACTTACCTGTCTTGAACAAATCACGTATTACAGTAAGAACCTGACCGGATGGATGAAACCATCAAAACGCCATATCAGTGTATTACATCAGCCAGCAAAAGGTTGGGTACAATATCAACCAATGGGTGTTATTGGCATTATTACACCTTGGAACTACCCATTACTACTTTCCGTTGGCCCACTCATCTGTGCTTTGGCGGCTGGTAACCATGCCATGATCAAAATTTCGAGTGCTTCTCCAAATTTTGGACAGGTTCTTGAAAATGCTCTTTCTGAAGCTTTTCCACAAGAATTGGTTGCTGTGGTTAATGGCGGTGGTGTGATCTCTGATGCGT
>LJRV01000247.1 GCA_001612575.1 Streptobacillus notomytis | reverse complement strand
AACAGCAGTTATTAAAGATTTTTCTTTTATAATATATCATACAAACTATACTATTACAGAGTCTTTCTCTGGATTTTTTTTAGGGTCCTTTTTTTCTTTCATATTATCAATAATCGTGGCTACATTTGAGTTTATGTATAAGACAATTATGCCTTTACTTATTATTACTCTAACTACACCTACATTGCCTATAGCACCTTTGCTCGTATTATGGTTTGGATATGCTATGAGTTGCAAAATACTTTTAGTTATACTTACAACCTTTTTTCC
>LJRV01000246.1 GCA_001612575.1 Streptobacillus notomytis | reverse complement strand
CGCTAAACCCGCCACTTTACCTGTATATTTACCATCAGCAACCTCGGCGTTAGTTGCTAAGATTTCAGTAATTCCAAATTCACGGAAAATCGGCGCAGTAATAAAATCACTTGTTGCTGTAATACCTACAATGGTATGGCCTAAATCTTGATGTTTTTTGATTGCATCAAAACCTTTTGGTCGCATTTGAGGACGAATCACTTTTTCCATAAACAACTGATGAAGCTCAGTTAAGTAGTTATTGTCATGATTTGTTAAAAAGCCGAAAACAAACTAATAATAAGCATATGGATCTAGTTG
>LJRV01000245.1 GCA_001612575.1 Streptobacillus notomytis | reverse complement strand
TTGATAATGGTTCATCAAATAAGAATACTTTGGGTTCTCTTACTATTGCACGTCCTAAGGCTACTCTTTGTCTTTGTCCTCCTGACATCTCCTTTGGTTTTCTATCTAATAGTTCTGTTATCTCTAATTTCTCTGCTGCTTCTTTTACTCTTCTATCTATCTCTTCTTTTGGTGTCTTCTTTAGTTTTAATCCAAATGCCATATTTTCATATACACTCATATGTGGATATAGGGCATAGTTTTGAAACACCATTGCTATCCCTCTATCTTTTGGTGGTACATCATTTACCAATGTATCTCCTATATATATTTCTCCTCCTGTTATATCTTCTAGTCCTGCTATCATTCTTAGTGTCGTTGATTTTGCACATCCTGATGGCCCTACAAATACCATGAACTCTCCATCTCTTATTTCTAAATCTATTCCATGTACAGCCTTAAATCCATTCGGATATTGTTTCTCTACCTTCTTTAATTTTACTTCTGCCATTTATTCTCTCCTATTTTAAATCGCTCATAGGAACTACATCCATATCAGCATAATTTTGATTTTCTCCGGCCATAGACCAAATAAATGTATAACTTCCTGTACCTGCTCCTGCATGTATAGACCATGAAGGAGAAATTGTTGCTTGTTCATTTTTCATCACTAAATGTCTAGTTTCATCAGGTTCACCTAAAAGATGAAATACTCTAGTATTTTCTTCCATATCAAAGTAAAAATATGTTTCCATTCTTCTATCATGTGTATGTGCTGGCATAGTATTCCATATACTTCCAGTCTCAAGTATAGTCATACCCATTAATAACTGACAAGACTTACAAACCGAAGGATCTACATATTTATATATAGTTCTTTCATTAGAAGTTTCTAAGGCTCCAAGTTTTACAGGATTTGCCTTATCTATATCTATTTTAACTATAGGGTATTCTTTATGGGCTGGGGCAGAAACTATATAATATTTAGCAGGATTATCACTATTATCAGAGGTGAATATAATTTCCTTATTCCCCATTCCTATATATAGCCCGTCTCTCTTATTCATTTCATAAGTTGTTCCATCTATTATAACTTTACCTTTTCCACCAACATTAATTAATCCCATTTCTCTTCTTTGTAAAAAGAAGTCTGTTCCTAATGCTTTAACTTCTCCTAAAATAACTTCTTTATTAACTGGTTTTACTCCACCTGTAATCATTCTATCATCATGTGAGTAAATTAAATTTACAATATCTTCAACAAATACTTCTTCTATTAAAAAGTTTTCTCTTAATTCCTTAGTGTCATATTTTTTCATATCTCTTGGATGTACTGAATATCTGATATCTAATTTCATATTTTCCTCCTAAATTTATTATCTTGATAACCATGCACCATCTACTGCTAGTACATGTCCATTAATGTAATCTGATGCCTTAGATGACAGGAATATTACCGCACCCATTAAGTCTTCAGTTTCTCCCCATCTACCTGCAGGTATTCTGTTTAAAATTTCTTGATTTCTCTTAATATCATCTCTTATAGGTTGTGTATTTGCTGTTTTAATATATCCTGGTGCAATTGCATTAATTTGTATATTTTTTTCTGCAAGCTCATTTGCAAATGCTCTTGTAAGTCCCATTACACCATGTTTACTTGCTGTATATGGTGGAACAAATTTACCACCTTGGAATGAAAGCATTGATGCTATATTAATTATTTTTCCATGTCCTTGTTCAACCATAACCTTTGCTACTCTTTGAGATAAAAAGTATAAAGCATTTAAATTAATATTCATTACTGCATTCCAATCTTCTTCACTATATTCTAAAAGAGGAGCACGTCTTATAGTTCCTGCATTATTAACAAGTATATCTATTTTCCCAAACTCATTAATAGCTTTCATAACTATTTCTTCCCTAACTTCTTTTTTAGTTAAATCTCCTTTTACAAATATTACTTTTTTACCTAATTTATCAGCATATTCCATAACTTCACTTACATTATCATCAAAAGTAGATATTAATAAATCTGCTCCTGATTCCATTAAAGCTTTTGAATAAGCTAGTCCAAGTCCTGTATTACCACCAGTAACTATTGCAAGTTTCCCCTCTAGTGAAAACATCTCAGTTAAAAATTTATTCAAATCTCAACACCTCTTTCTCTTTTATGTTTATCTCATATTTTTTATTAGCGTTTGTTATTATAATATTATGTTTATAATCTTCAATATTTAATATATCATTATTATCCTCAAATATTATTTCATAATAAAGATTTTCATTAGATTTATGTTCTATCCATACTTTTACAAAATATCCAAATTCACTTTCTTTAATATCAAAATTAAATTCATGGTCTGTAATTATATTAAATATCAAACCATTAATTGATATTCTTCTATCTTCTATTACTATTTTAGGTTTTTGTTTATATAACCTATTTTCAATAGTTGTATATATTTTTTCTTTTGTTCTAATATTAGTATTTAAACAAATAATTTTATTTCCTGTATACACATATGATTTATACATCTTTAAGCTCTTATTATGATTTTCAAATTCCATAAAAAACATCATCTTATTATTCTTTTCTATAGCCCTAACTATTTTAGCATTACTCATATTAACGCCTAAGATTTGTGATGTATTTATACCTTCTAAATCTTCATAAACTTCTGTAGTCCCTGCCATATATCTCATATCAACATTATTCCAGTAATTAGTATATGTAACATCACTGGTATAGATATATATCATTCCATCACCTGTATACCAACCCTTTGTGTTCTCACCATTAAAACTCTCATAATTTGAAATATTATTACTATGTCCTACAATAGCTATAGCCTTTTTTTCATCTTTAATAAATACTCTATTTATAACATTACTGACTTTAACTAAAGGTAAATATTCTTCTTTTTCTCTTCCCCTCATATTATTTTTAGCCAAGTTGTACATAAAGGGAGAAAGCTCATTATCAAAATATGAATAATCTTCATATTTTAACATTTCACTTGCAACAAAATTTTTTAAATCCTCATCATTTAAACCATAAGATATTAACAATATTGAATTTAATAACATATGAGCTATAGTTTTATCAGATGAATTTTCCCTTGTAATTGCCCTGCCATTTAACATATCAGGAAATGAACCCTTATACATAAATGGTTTAAAGCTATTAAATATTATTTCTTTTAACTTACAAACTCCAGAAAGATATTTTAAATATTTGCTATCCCCTATAACATAAAGTATTTCTCCTATACCCTGTAATAAGACATTACCATATGTACCATTGTATGCCACACTTCCATGTTGTATAAATGATCCATCATCATAGAACCCATCTCTTTGTGTATCGGTTTCTAATTTATTTATATTTTTTTTGCGTTCCCAAACAATGGGCAAAGACTCTAATGCAAGTTTTAATTCATCTTCATTATTTAATAATAAAGATCTAAATACTGAAATTTTAACTGTATCAACCCTATTTCCACCAGTAGATACCCTAAATGGCTTATTACTTGGATGTATAGCAACAGGATTATTTCCTGAATATCTAGGGTCTCCTTGAAAATACATACTAGTTTGTAAATTCTTTTCTTTCTCAATCTCAAATTCTTCTTCATTCATCAATATGAATATATCATTTAATAATAAAGGTATTCCTATTTCCCATTGCCACCAATTCATTTTTTCTACTGATGATAAGTCATAGTAAGTTAATCTTAATATTTCCAAAGATTTAAGTATAAGTTCTTTTATCCCACTATCCTTATATCTCCTATTTCCTATCTGATTATATGCTTTAGAAATTTCTAATATGTTATTGTACCTAAGTTTTACCTCAGCTATATTTAAATTTTCTAAACATTTTAACTTTTCTATATTTTTTTCTTGTTCTGCTTCTATTTGTTTTTGCTTATTTAATGGCAAATTTTTAAAATTTCCTATTAAATATTCTTTTCTTTTTAATAATAATTCATACATTAACTTTTCCTTTAGAAACCGTTTTATATTATAGTCAATAAATTATACCTTAATTCTTTAAGATGTCAATAACCTCCATGTATTTTTTACTAAATTTCTCACTTTCTTCTCTTACACTATCATAACCCTTTGTTGATATATATTTAGTTAAAGCACTTCCTATTCCTAATGCATAAGCTCCTGCATTTAACCACTCATCCATATTATCTATACTTACTCCTCCTGATGGCATCATCTCTGCTTGAGGTAATGGTCCTTTACTGTTTTTTATAAAGCTTGGTTTAAGTAAATCTCCTGGGAATAATTTAACTAAATCTACTCCACTTTCTAATGCTTTTAATATCTCTGTTATTGTTGAACAACCTGGCATATATATTACCTTATATCTATTACATAATTTTGATATCTCTACATCTAAATGTGGTGATACTATAAATCTTGCTCCCTTCATTATTGCTATTCTTGCTGTAATAGCATCTAATACTGTTCCTGCTCCTATTATTACTCCTTCTATATTCTCCTTTGTTAATCTTTCTATAGTGTTTTCTATAAATGGTGTTGTAAATGTTAACTCTATTATCCTTATTCCACCCTCTATTACCTTCTTTGAGATTAAGTACGCTTCTTCTTCATCTCTTCCTCTTATTACTGCTACTAGTTTTTCTTTTTTTATCATTTTTAAAATCTTATCTTTCATAACTTTACCCCTTTTTATTATTTTCTATAAACCTATCTAACTCGTCCTTATTAGGAAGACCTTCATTATCACTCCTACATCCTACCTGTATTGCACCTATAGCATTTGCCCTTTCAAGCATTTTAATATAATCTAAATTATCTAATATACCTGATATTATACCAACTGCAAATCCATCTCCAGCACCTACTGTATCTACAACCTCATTTACTTTAAAGCAGGGCATAAAATAGTGATGTTCTTTGTTATAGTAATGAGAACCTTTTTCCCCCTCTTTTATTACTATATTATTTATCCCCATATTTTTATATTCTTTTACTATTTCATAAATATCATATTTTTTTAATAATATCCTTGCCTCATTTATTCCAGGTAATATTAAATCCGCCTTTTTAGAAACATCATTAATTACCTTTATCATAATTTCTTTATTTTCCCATATAGTTGGTCTTAAATTAGGATCAAAGGTAATATATTTACCTTTATCTCTAGCCCTTTCCATTAAATGTATTATAGCCTCCCTTAAATTATCATTTAAAGCTAAAGGTATCCCAGTTATATGTATTAAATCGAATTCATCTATATCTATTTTTTCAATATTTTCTTTACATATCTTGCTTGCAGCAGATCCTTTTCTAAAATAGTATGTTAGTGGGTCTCCATTTTCTACTTTAGATTTTAACTGTAATCCTGTTCTATTTTCATTATCTATTTCAATATATTTCATACCTATATTTTCTTTTTTAAGAAAATCTTGTATCCTTTCTCCAAAAGGATCATTACCCAGTCTTGTTAAATACTCACAATAAAATCCTAATCTTGTCAGTCCCACACATACATTAAGTTCTGCTCCTGATATACCTGTTAAATATTTTTCTACAGAAGATAAATTTCCTCCATTTTCAGCCATAAAAAGCATCATAGCTTCTCCAACCAGTAACACTTTTTTCATTTCTTTCCCCTATTCTTTATTGAGCCTCTTTTTATTAACTTAGCTGGCAACTCTATATATTCCACAGCCTTTTCCATATTTTCTATTCTTTCTAGTAAAACTTCTGCACATTTAACTCCACACTCATAAGATTCTTGACTTATGGTTGTAATCCCCTCTTTATTTACGAGTTCTGCCCAACCCCAATCATCAAAACTACATATACCTATATCATCATCTTCTATGTCTAAACCTAATTTTTTAATACTTTGTAATATTTCTAATAAAACTTTACCATTCATACAAAAAATGGCTTTTCTTTTATTATTCCTTTCTAAAAAGTCTAATATCTTACTTTCTAAATCTTTTTTATCCTTTTCCTCATAAATATATGTGATATCATCTTTAACATTAAAATATTTCTCAAGAGATTCAACATATGCATTATGCTTTATTTCCCTTATATTATTACTTAACTCAAAACTAAAGAAAGCTACTTCATCATAACCACTAGAATATATATGTTTCATAGCCTTATGAGTAATTTCATGATTGTTTATAGTAACTGTATCTATAATATTTTTTTTATGTATACTTCTATCTGCTAAAACCACAGGAAATTTTTTCTCATTAACTAGATTTATTAAATAATCATCGTTACTTCCTGATGTATTAATTATTAACCCATCTATGTTATATGAAATTAAAGATTCTATTGCTTCTATTTCATCTTCTTCATTATTACTTATTTCAGTAACTAAAACCCTATAACCATTCTTTTGACATATTTCAGATATTCCCTTAAAAATATAGCTAGAAAACTGATTACCTATATCTGCAATAGTACAACCTATTATCTTACTTTTTTTGTTTTTCAAACTTCTTGCCATACCATTAGGAACATAATCAAGTTCTTTAATGCTTTTAGCAATTCTTTTTCTCGTTTCTGCAGACATAAATTCATATTTCCCATTTAGATATCTTGATATAGTTGTTTTTGATACTCCAGCATGTTTTGCAACTTCTATTATTGTTTTTTTCATAAATTTCACCTCTTTTAGAAACCGTTTTCTAGTTTTTTCAATATTATTATATCTACATTTTTTTAAAAGTCAATAGTGTATATAAAAAAACCTACTTTTTTAAAGTAGGTCTTTATTTATCTTACATCTTTTTCTTTTAATATTCCTAAAATAATAGCCCCTATTATTGAACCTATCATTATAGCAAGTAAGTACAAGAAGAAATTAGAACTTAAAAACATTACAAGTATTCCTCCATGAGGCGCTGGTATTTTAATGTTAAATAACATAGTTAATGATCCTGAAATTGCTGCACCTATTATTGCTCCAGGTAAAACTCTTAAAGGATTTGCTGCAGCAAATGGTATTGCTCCCTCAGTTATGAATGAAATACCCATGATATAGTTTGAAATTCCTGCTTCTCTTTCATCCTTATTATACTTATTCTTAAATACAGTAGTTGCAATAGCTATTGCAAGTGGAGGAACCATACCCCCTGCCATAACTGCCGCCATAGCTGATGAACCACCAGTAGAAACTGTTGCAGCTAATGTTCCTGTACCAAATACATATGCTGCCTTATTAACTGGTCCACCCATATCTACAGCCATCATACCACCAAGTAATGCACCTAAAAGTATTCTTGAGCTTGCACTCATACTTTCAAGGAAATTAGTTATTCCAGTATTAATACCACTAACCATAGGATTTAATAAAAATAGCATAACAAGCCCTGTAAGTAAAACTGTTATAACAGGTGTAAATAGTATAAGATTAATTCCTTGTAATTGTTTTTTAATATTTGAAGTAACCTTAGAATAAAATTTAGTTACATATCCTGCAAATAATCCACCAACTAATGCTCCTAAAAATCCTGAACCACCACTTGATGCAAGAGCTCCAGCTACAAGTCCTGCTGCAAGAGATGATTTTTCACCTATACTATATGCAACATATCCTGCAAGTATAGGAACAAATAATCCGAAAGCTGCTCCACCTATTTGCATAAATGTCGCTGCAAGTTTAGAAGTAGATCCAAATCCTCCACCAACATTAGAATTTCCTGCTAAACTATCAAATAAGAAAGCAAGTGCTATTAATATTCCACCACTTATTACTAATGGTAACATGTATGAAACACCTGACATTAAGTGATTATACATACCTTTTTTACTATTATTCATAAAAGTAGAATTTCCAGAACTTTCAAAATTAGCAATAGTTCCCTTACCAGCTAAAGTATCTAAAATTAACTCTTTTGCTTTATTAATACCGTCTTTTGCTCCAACCTTTATTACCTTATATCCATTAAATCTTTCTTCATTAACACTCTTATTTATAGCAAGTATTACTCCACTTGCTTTTTCTAAATCCTCTTTAGTAATTTCATCTTTTCTTCCATTTGTCCCATTAGTTTCAACCTTAATATTCACTCCTAATTCTTTAGCTGCTTTAATTAAAGCATCTTTTGCCATAAATGTATGAGCTATACCTGTAGGACATGCTGTTACAGCTACTACAAATTTTTCACTTTCTTTATTTTCCATAATTTTTTCCTTTTCTATAATATCTATAACTTCATCATAGCTTGTAGAATTTAATAATGCATTTAGTTTATCATTATCTAACATTACATCTGCAAGTTTAGTTAATATATCTATATGTAAATTACCCTCATTTTCAGGAACAGCTATCATAAAAAATAGTTTTGATTTATCCTCTTGACCTTCACTAAAATCTATCCCCTCTTTTTTTATGGCTATAACCAGTGCTGGTTTACTTACCCCATGAGATTTAGCATGTGGAGTTGCAACTCCAAGCTCTAGTGCAGTATGTGATAATGATTCTCTTGCAAATAAGTCTTCAATGAATTTTTCTTGATCATTAATTACATCTGCTTTAAATACCTTTGCCATTTCAATTATTGCATCTTTTTTATTATCTGCATTTAAATTGAAGATAACCTGATTTTCTCTTAATAATTCTGTTAATTTCATAATTTTACCTCCTCTATTTTGATGTCTAATAATAATTTATCTATTAATTCTTTTTCTCCTATATTATATGAATAAGCTGTCGATGAGCCACAAGCTATAGCAAGTTTTAAAATATCTTCATCTCTATATTTATTTACATAAGCATAGGTAAATCCTGCAACCATAGAATCTCCTGCTCCTATAGAATTAATATATTTCCCACTAGGTATATTCCCTTTATAATACCTACCTTTTTTTACAAGTATTGCTCCTTTACTTCCCATAGAAACTAAAACATTTTCTATTCCATTTTCTATAAATTTCTTTGCATACTCATATATCATTTCATCACTATTAAGACTAACATTAAATACATCTTCAAGTTCCTTAATATTAGGTTTAATTAATATGTTATTATAAACATTATCATTTAATTTATCTCCCCTAGTATCAAGTATTATCTTAGCCTGAGTTTCCATAGATATAACTTTATATATGTCTTTTTGTAAATTTTCTGGAATAGATCCTGCAAGTACTAATATATCATCTTTTTTTAAACTCTTTATAACCCCTAAAAGTTTTTCTATATCAATATTAGATATTCTAGGTGAAATACCTGCAATTTCAGTTTCACCATTACTATCATTAATTTTAACATTAATTCTTGTAATACCGTCTATTTCTATAAAATTATTAGATATATTCATTTCATCTAAGCTTCCTTTAATAAACTTTCCAGTAAATCCTGAAACATATCCTAAGGCTATAGAATCCATACCTAAATTTTTAAGCATGATTGAAACATTTATCCCTTTTCCACCCGCTCTAAAATTTACATCTTTAGATAAATTTAAATTCCCTAATTCCGTCTTATTTAAATAAATATCATAATCTAATGCTGGATTTAGTGTTAAAGTATAAATCATTTATTCTCCTTTTTTTCAGTAATTAAAATAGCGTCTTTAAAATCTGCAAATTTAACTCTTGAAATATTATTTAATTTAGTAGAATCAGCAAGTACTATTACTTTTTGAGACTTACTAATTGCTTTTTCTTTAATTATAGCTTCTTCAATATCTGGAGTAGAAAACCCAAATTCTTCATTTACAGCATTAGTCCCCATAAATGCCAAATCAAAATTATATTGTTCTAACTGTTTCATTGCAGTTACTCCTATTATGGCTTTAGTCTTAGGCTTTACCTCTCCACCAAGTAATATAAATGAAATTTCATTTTTAATAAGTTCATTAATATGTTCTACACCATTAGTTACTACAATTACATTCATGTTTTTTAAATAAGATATAATCTCAAAAACAGTAGTTCCTGCATCTAAATATATCAAAGTATTAGATTTAATATATTTAGAAGCTTTTTTTGAAATCGCTCTCTTTTTTTCAGAATATTTAACACTCCTAATATGATAATCCTCATCTAAATTAGGATTCCTATATTCTATACCTCCAGAAATTCTATTTAATTTACCCTGAGTTTCAAGTTTTATAACATCTCTTCTTATTGTCGCTATTGAAATATTTAATTTTTTTTCTAAATCTGTATACTTAACATAATCATTTTCTTTTACCATTTTCAAGATTAAATCAAATCTCTCTTTTTGTAAATTTTTACTCATAATCATGTCCTCCTCGATACATTATACCCCCATATTTGATTTTGTCAATGAGCAAAAATGAAAAAAATGATTTTTTTTGAAAATATTTAAATTAATAAAAACCTACTTTAAAAAAGTAGGTTTTTTAATCAGGCTTATAGCCTCTTAATTCTAGAAAATAATATCTGAGGTCATCATATTATAATCTATATTATCATAAATATACATCAAAAGCAATTACATTATACAAATGTAAATATTTACAAAATATATTATTAAAAAGTATGACCAATTTCTATCCCAAAATGCCCCTTACCATGTCCAGCAAAAAATGCTACATTATATTTATCATTTATCTTAAATCCAAGTGATCCCTTAATTATATACATATATTTTAAACTTTTAAAAATCTCATCATCAAAATAAACCTTGTACATATCTCTACCTTCTTTAGTTTTTTCAGGTAATACATCCGCACCATTGAAAGTATTAATTTTTATCCCTACTCCTATTGAAGTCTCTAAACCTATATATATTTTTACATTTTTTCGTATCATAAAATTAAAATCAATCTCTGTACCTAATGATATTGTACTTATAATTTGACTTTTATCTACTTTAACTAATTCTTTGGAATAATCCCTAGAAAAGATAAGATTAGCAGAAAATTTAGGACCAAATGTTATATCTATATCTTTAGTAACCTGTTTTTTCCATTCAGATAAAAATGAAAGTGACTTATATGCATAATATCCAACTTGTTTAGTTTTATCATTATATACAGGTAATGTACTAATACTTCCCTCTAACCTATACCTTGGTCCTGTTATTTTTAATCTAGTTTTAGTATTCATATTATTTTCTTCTATGATTACATTTTTTTCATTTAAATTAAAATCTTTTTTATCTTCTTGTATATCTTTTTTAGACTCTTCATTTTCTTTATTTAATTCTAATTCTTTATTCAAATTAGAATCTTTTTTATCTATAATATTTTCTTCTTTAACTGTATTTTCTTTATTTAAATTAACAGATTTTCTATTTTTTCTATCTCTAACTTTCTTAATTTCATATCTTTTATTTAATACAGAATTTCGTCTATCTTTCTTAGCTGAAAATGAAGTTATACCTATAATTAATAATATTGATAAAATTAATCTTCTCATATTTCATATTTCCTTTCTATATTTTTAAAAAGTATATCCTACCTCTACTCCACCAACTAATTGTTTTCCAAAACCAAATTCTGTGTAAATCCCTATACTATATTTCTTTATCTTTGACCCTAACGAAACTTTACCAAGTACTATTGGGTATATTCCTAGATATAAATATCTTTTACCTTTTTCACCAGGAGAAGCATATGAAATATGTATATCCGGGCTTACAGTTAAAGCTGCTTCTACTCCGGTATATATTTTAATATTATTTTTTAATCTATATTCCAAATCTGTTCTAATACCTGTACTAAGACTAAAATCTAGTTGTCTATGTATATCATAATCAATATATGTTTCATAAGTTGTTGTGAATATATTTGTTGTAATCTTAGGTCCAAATGTTATTCCAAATTTTCTATTAATTTCAATTGTCCATTCAGAAGAAAATCCTATACCTGCATCTATATTTACAAAGTTTCCAACAAATTTTTTCCACTGTGTCTCCCTGTCATGAGGATCTGGTTTATATCCTGCTCCCACAGTAACATCTATTTTATATCTTGGTCCTGTTATTTCAAAAGAGAATGAAAATAAACCTATTAACAACATTATAGATAATATTAACTTTTTCATATTATACTCCTAATCATTTTTTTCCAGAAACATTATACCCCCCCCCCGTAT
This sequence comes from Streptobacillus notomytis, assembly GCA_001612575.1. Taxonomy (GTDB): domain Bacteria; phylum Fusobacteriota; class Fusobacteriia; order Fusobacteriales; family Leptotrichiaceae; genus Streptobacillus; species Streptobacillus notomytis. The sequence continues at coordinate 23,921 of LJRV01000245.1, read as the reverse complement.
ATTTGTCAACAATTTTTATTATAACTAAAAAAAGAGCGTTAATAACACTCTATTATTTCCAATTTATTTCATTTCCTTTTTCTTTAATTATTCTATATATTTTGTTTTCATTTTCCAATAATTCTTTTATCATTTCCATATATTGTTTAGCCCTTGAAATATTTTCTGGTATAGAGATATAAAATCCTACATATATTCCAGCATCAAAATCATGTTGAAGATCTAATAAAAGTTCAGGTCTATATGTTTTTACATAATACTCAAAAAAAACTGCCCAATTTTCACCATTCATATACGCTCTTTTATCTATAGCTTCCATTTTTTCACCTATTTCATAAGGTTTATCTTCTGTTAGGTATAAGCAAATATCTATAAAATCATCATTATTAACCAATTCTAAATATTCATTCATAAATTTTCACCCAATTGCTCAATACTATTATATACTTCAAGTATATCCCTATCTTTTTGACTTAAAAATCCATTTTCTACCATTTTATCTAAATATGCTATAAATTCGTTATAGTAACCATCTATATTTAATAGTACACATCTTGAATTACTTAATCCTAATCTAACACCAGAATAAGCTTCGCTAATTTCTTCTAATGTACCTACTCCACCAGGAAGAGCTATATACATATCACTTTCAAATAATATCTTTTTTCTCTCAGCCATAGTTTCCACTATAATTAATTTAGAAAGACCATTATGCACTCTTTCTCCATGAGTTAAAAATTCTGGCATAACACCTATAACTTCACAATCTAAAGAAAGTGCAGCTTCAGCTAATAATCCCATAAGTCCAATTCTTCCAGCACCATATACTAAAACATTTTTAGTTTTTGCTATCAATTCCCCTAATTTAGTTGCTGATAAAGCAAAATTTTCATTACTTCCAACACTTGCTCCACAATAAACAGAAATTTTCATATTACCCTCCTAGAGAAATATAAGTATAAAAAAATGGAGGCGATAATCAGACTCGAACTGATGTAAAAGGTTTTGCAGACCTCTGCCTAAGCCCCTCGACCATATCGCCACACTATGGTAAATATATCATAATTTATACGTATTTGTCAAGTTGCTTTACAATTTATACGTGTTTGACAAAAAATATCTCTTAAAATTCACATAATACACACTTTATTCTCTTGCTATTAACCATTATTTTATGGTATAGTTATCTATATAAAAAAGGAGTTTTCAAATGAAAGAGTTAAAAGGACTTAATGGATTACGTGCAGTCGCTGTAATCCTTGTTATTGTTTATCATTTTTTCCCTAATATACTTTCTGGTGGATTTCTAGGAGTTGACCTATTTTTTGTGTTATCAGGATATTTAATCACTTCAATATTAATAGAGAAAAATAATTTAAATATAAAGGATTTTTATTATAAAAGATTTAAAAGATTATTTCCAGTTTCTTTTTCTATGCTACTTATTCTAACTGTAGTATTAACACTAACTAATAAAGATTGGTTAATCAAAGAAAAAATGAATATATTACATAGTAGTATATATAATTCTAATTTTCATTATATACTCAGTAAATCTAATTATTTTGATAATTTTTCTATAGCTTCTCCAGTTAAACACCTATGGTCTCTTGCAATAGAAATGAAATTTTATTTTTTATTTCCACTAATATTTTTGACTAATTTTGGAAGAAAATATATTAAAGAAATATTAATAACTTTATCTTTTATATCCATAGCTTGTATAAATATATTATACTTAAATGATAATAAAAATTTATCAGTTATATATTACTTATTAATTGCTAGAATTTACGCTTTATGTATAGGCGGTATATTTTCTACATTTATACCCTTATCAAAGCTTTCAAAAAAGAATATTCCTATTATGACAAAAATTTTAGGATTCATACTTTTGACAATATCAATATATACTATGACTATAGTAGATGAAAAATCTGTATTTTTATACAAGTATTTAGGTGTATTAATTTATTCAATTGTTTTTGGATTTATTATACTATTTCTTTCAACATCAAAGATACTTGGATTATTTAATTATATAGGTAAATTATCATATAGTATATATATTTGGCATTATGTAATATTTGTATTAACAACACCTTATGAAGAATATTTAGAACCAAATCTTACAAATGTTATAATTAGAATAGTATTCACATTATTTATTTCTATTTTATCATTCCATTTTATTGAAGAACCTATAAGAAAAAATGGATTTAAAAAATACTTTGAAAATTCAGTTGTATCTATAATAACTCTTTTATTATTTGTATTTTCATTCCTATCAATAGCTGGAATGGACTTAGAATTATGGTCTTACAGGCTAATTGATGAAAAAGAAGTGGGAACTAAATCACTTGACTTAAATGTGAATAAAATAAATATAGATATTAAAAATGAAGTTAAAAATGAAGAAAAGAAAAAAATAAGTAAAGTATTAATGTTAGGGGATTCACTTGGCATCAATATTGCATATGCATGGGCAAAAGTTCTTCCAATACTTGAAGTAGATGCACAAACCGGAAGATTTCTACATGATGCAATAGAAGTTTCAAAAAAATATACACATTACAATGAACCTGATTCAAATGTTGTAATTATGCTTGGAACTAATGGAGCTATAACACTAAAAGAAATAGAGAAAATAAGGGAGACATTTAACAGGGCCAATCTTTTCTTCATAAATATTAATGTTCCTAGAAAATGGAGTAGAGGAGTAAATAAGACATTAAAAGAAGCAAGAGATTTATATAAGGATATTAATATAATTGACTGGTATTCTTTATCTAAGGATCATTATGAATATTTCAGAAAAGATAGGGTTCATGTTAACGAAATTGGTGCTGAAATATTAATAAAGGAGATAATGAGGGTTATGGATTCTGAATATATTATAGATGAAAATTCAAAGCCTAAATTACATATATCTCATGAATTAAGACATAAAAATAAGAAATAAACAATGCACATCAAATTAATGATGTGCATTATTTTTTATTTTTCTTCTATTAATATTTCTAAACTTCCACTAATTCCCTTATCTTTTAAATTTTTCTCAAAATAATAATTCAATGGATGTATTATATATTTTTCATTTTCAAGCTCTTTATTAATTAATTTATTTACTAAATCTATACTTTCTCCATTAATAACATATATATACTCATTTTTTATATCTTTTTCATTAATATATGTTACATTACCAATCTTTTTAACTCCAGCTTCCATGTTGAAATAATAATTCTTGTAAATGTTATCAACGTCCATATTTTTATAATCATTTAATTCTTTAAAATTAACATCTCTTGAAATTAAATAATTATAATATGAATTTAAATCTTTTTTCTGCTCATATGTAAGATTTTCTAAATTATATAAATATAGAAAGTTAGACATCATTCTTCTTTCAGTTATAGAAAAAGCATTAAAATATGGAATAAAAAATACCATAATTATAAACAAAGCGAAAACTTTAGCACATTTTGAAGTATCTATATCTTTAACTAATTGTAAAATTAATATAGCTAATAATAAGATCCCAAAAGTTAAAATAAAGTATCTATTTTCTGTAATATCATACATTCTTATCTGCTTTATTACTGTAAATATCATATATAAGACTAAAGGTAGGGTAAATATAGAAACATATTTTTTCCTAATTACAGTATTAAGTCCCACCATAATATATCCAAGCCATAATATTAAATGTATCATAATACTTTGTTGTTTTGAAAATAAACCTAGATAAAGTATAGTTATAAATGATATTAAAAACATAGAAAATATGTTATTTAAAGCCTTAGATTGTACTCTATTTTTTGATGTATAATAAAGTATAAATATAACAGTAAATATTACTAACCACATAGATACTATAGCTTTCATTTCAATATTTAACTTAAATAATTCTGATGCAATCAATACTAAAAATGAATATAGTAAAGTTGATAAAAATCCTAGTCCTAAATGAATCACAAAATTAATAGATATATTATTAAAATCTTGACCTTCTGATAGTAATTTTGAAAAATAAAGAAACATTAATATTCCAATTAATGCTACTAACATTTTTTGATTTCTAACATTTAACATACCATTTCCTATAAGTAAATATGATGAAAATGAATATATTAATGACATAGATAAAACTATAACTTGTTTATATTTCTTGCTTTCATATATTCTATAAAATAACCCTGTAGATATTAAGCCTATTACAATAAATCCTAATATATTTGTATTTTCTTCAAATACATTTTTTATCAAATTAATATATACAATTAATAATAATGACCAAAATATAGTAATAGGATAATTAATTAATTTCTCTAATATTTTTTTCATAATTTTCCTTTCATTTTTATATATAAAAAGAAAACCTTTAGTAACCTAAAAGCTTTCTACTATCTTTACTAATCATCAAATCTTGGATAAACAAATGGTTGTTCAACCGAAGAAATTTCTCTATCATCATCTTCTTCTACATTTCTTTGAACTTCAACATGAGAGCTATCTATTGTAGATGCAATAGATTTAACTTCTGTTTCAAATCCTGTAGCAATTATTGTTACTCTTGTATCAGTTATATTATCCTCTGTCATTATACCAAGCATTACATCTATATCTGGATTTTCAGAATATATTGTTACTTCTTCTGCTATATTATGGAAATCTTCAAATGCTGCATCTGGCGACATAGTAATATTTAATAATAATTTTTTAGCTCCTTTAATATTTCTATCAAGTAATGGATTTTCAATAGCTTCTCTAACTGCTGTTAATACATCTTTTCCTTGCTCTGCAATTCCAAGTCCAACAACCGCTTCTCCTGAATCTTTCATTATTTGTTTAACATCAGCAAAATCTATATTAATTAATCCTTCTTTAGTTATTATTTCAGCTATACCCTTAACTGATCTAAATAATACCTCGTTTGGAGCTAAGAACATACTTTTAACTTTATTTGTTGCTGTCTTATATGTTAATAACTTGTCATTAGGTATTACTATTAAAGTATCTACATTTTTTTTAAGTTCATTTATTCCATTTTCTGCATTACTTTTTCTTCTAGGACCTTCAAATTTAAATGGAGTTGTTACTACTGCTATAGTTAATATATCTAATTCTCTAGCAATTTCTGCAACTATTGGAGAGGCACCTGTTCCTGTTCCACCACCCATACCTGCAGTAATAAAAATCATATCTTGACCTTGAATTATCTTTTTAATTTCACTTCTCATATCTTCGGCAGCTGCTCTTGCAACAGATGGATCTCCACCTGCTCCTAAAGTTCCTATAGATAATTTAATATCTGCTGCTTTTTTTTCTAAATCTTGATAATCTGTATTTATTGCTATATATTGAACCCCTTCAATATTATATTCTTTCATGTAGTCAACAGCATTTCCTCCACCGCCACCTACTCCTATAATACTAATTTTAGCTCCTTTAATATTAGCGTTAACTGCTTGATATTGATTATTATGATTAATATATACCTGTTGTGATTTTTGCCCATTATAAATATTATTGTCCATTCTTCATTCCTCCGTTTTAATTATTTCACCGCTATATCTCTAAATCTTATATCTATATATTCTAAATTATTCTCCTTAATTTCTTCAGAATATACTTTATAGGCTAATTCATATTTTTTATTCTTAATATCTTTGTTTGTATATACGTTAGTTCCATCAAGTAAAGTTAAAACAAACATCTCATTATCACTATATATTTCTGAAATTAAATGATATAATTTTGTATCTAAAATATTTAGTAATAATTCCTTTAAATCCTCTATCTTTTCTTCCTTTATTTCTATTATAGGAAGATTATCATCTTTTATTTCTTTATAATATGCAAAAATATTTAATTTTTTATCTATATAGTAATATTTATGGTTTTTACTTATTATACCTATAGGTATTCTTTCATTTACATTAATATTTATAGTATCTGGAAATTTTCTTGATATATCTATTCTATCAATTCTAACATCTTCTTCTATCTTATTTCTCATTTCTGATAAGTCTAGTAAAAATAAAGATTGTCCTTTTAAATTATCAAACTTAGATACAATATCTTCTTTAACTAAATAAATGTTACCCTCAACATTTACATTTTTAACCAAAAAGAAATCACTTTCAATAAACAAGAAAATAACATATACAAAAGCTATTAATAATAACAATCTAATAATGTATCCTTTCATATTTCCTCTTTCATACTATATGTAGTTATTCAAACTAATTATACAACATTATATACATATTTGTCTACCCTATTTATAGGGTGCTTGTTAAAAAAATATTTTATTTACCTACGCAGAATTTAGCAAAAATATGATCCAATATATCTTCTGACGTAATCTCACCTGTAATATCAGATAATGAATCAAGACCCTCTTTTAAATCCACTGATATTAAATCTAAAGGCATTCCCATATCTATAGTTTCAAATATATTTTTTATAGATTCTTTAGTTTTTTCTAAAGCTGTTTTATGTCTAATATTTGTTAAAATTAATTTTTCTGAACTATCATCTATCTCATTGTCTGTAATAAATTCATAAATTTCATTTTCCATTTTATCCATATTTATATTATTTTGTGCTGATATTTCAACTATATTTTTTAAATTATACCTAGATATGTCTAATTTTCTTTCTAAATCTATCTTATTTAACAACACTATATATTGTTTATCAAGCTCCAATATTTTCTCTATTACTCTAATATCCTCTTCCTCAATTTCTTTAGAACTATCCAAAACTAACAGAACTAAATCTGCCTTATCTATAAATTCTAAACTTTTTTTTACTCCTATATTTTCAACTATATCATCTGTTTCTCTAATTCCAGCAGTATCAACTAAAACCAAAGGTATTCCTTTAATATTTATTATTTCTTCTATAATGTCCCTTGTTGTTCCAGGAAAAGATGTAACTATTGCTCTTTCTTCTTGAAGTAAGGTATTTAATAAAGTAGATTTACCTACATTAGGTTTACCTACTATTACTGTTTTAATTCCTTCTTTTATTTTCTTACCTTTATCATATGAAGAAATTAAATTATCAGCTTTTCTATAAACTTCTTCAAGCTTTTTTCTTAATTCTAATGGCAAAGGATCATCTATACCTTCTTCCGGATAATCCATGACTACATTTACATGAGCTGTAATATCTAAAAATGCTTCTTTAAATTCTTTAATTTGATCTCTTAAACTTCCTTTTAATTGATCCAAAGATAAAGAAACAGATTTTTCTGTTTTTCCATGTATAATATCTATTACTGCTTCTGCTTGAGATAGATCTATTCTACCATTCATGAAAGCCCTTTTTGTAAACTCTCCTATTTCTGCCATTCTAGCACCTTTTTTTAATACTACTTCAAGAATTTTTTTAGTAGTATAATATCCACCATGGCAATTAATCTCAACAACATCTTCTGTAGTATATGAACGAGGTCCTTTCATTCTGCTTACCAATACCTCGTCTACAGCCTTACCGTCATCATATATATATCCATAATTTAATTTATAGTTTCCTAAATCTTTATTTTTAGTAAAGGGAACAAATATTTCATTTAATATCTTAAATGCTTCATCACCGGAAATTCTAACTATTCCTATTCCTGATTCTCCTCTTGCAGTTGATATTGCTGCTATTGTATCAAAAAACATTTATCCTCCCATATATGTTAAAAGCCCTGATTAAAGGGCTATGATTATTTCTTATTTTTCAATTTAATTATTAGACATCTTTTTGGTTCTACACCAATACTAATAGTTTCTAATCCATCTATTTTACTTATTTCTTCATGTATAATTTTTCTTTCTCTTGAAGGCATAGGATTTAACTTAACTTTTCTTTGTGTTTTTATAACATTTTTAGCTGTTTTTTGTGCTAATTCTCTTAAAATATTTTCTCTTTTTTCCTTATAGTTATTAGAATCTATAAATACCTTTATATTTTTAAATTCTTCAAGTGACATTAATAAATACTCTAAAGAAACTAAAGATATTCCTTTTTCCCCTATAATATATCTAATCTCATCACCAACTAATTCTACTTTATATACATTATCATTAACTGTAATATCTTTAATATTAATATTTAAATTAGCTGTAGCTAAAAACTCTTTAATTATTACATTTAATCTATCAGCTTTTTTATCTTTTTCAACAACTGTTTTTACTACCTGTTTTTTAGCAGTTTTTTCTTTCTTAACATTAGCTTTTTTTATTAATTCTTTTTTATTTGGCTTATTAATTACTTTTTCTTTTTCCATACCTTTTTTAACTATATTAACTAAATATTTTCCGTTTAGTTGGAAAAATAAAAACTTAAAAGGTTTTCTTAATTCTTTAATAACTATAGTTTCATCATCTGCCAAAGTAATTAATTCCTTAATTTTTACCCTTAATTCTTCTTCACTCTTTGAATGAAATATTTTTTCCATTACATATCTCTCCTATTCATAACATAAACCTGCTGTAATACTGATAATAAAGTGTTTACAAAATAATAAAGGTTAAGTCCCGAAGGCATATTATAGAAAAGAAATAGCATTAATACAGGCATAGCATACATCATTGTTTGCATACTACTTGCTGCAGGATCATTAGCACTATTATCCATTTTAGATTGCATTAATTTTTGTTGAATAAATGTAAATACTCCTGTTAATAATGGTAATAAATTGATTGTAAATTTTCCTAAAGTAAATAGGGCATCTGGCTTACTTAAATTAAACCATAAAAAACTTGCATTTGAAGGTAATGCGTTATTAGTAAACGCTTGATAAAGTGCTACAAATACTGGTAATTGTATAAGTAAAGGTAAACAACCTCCTGCAGGATTTACTTTTTCATTTTTATAAAGCTCCATGATTTTTTGATTCTGCATTTGCTTATCGTCCTTATACTCCTCCTTTATAGCATCTATCATAGGTTGAATTTCTCTCATTCTCTTCATTGATTTTTCTTGTTTTAAAGTTATAGGCAATAATAAAAGCCTAACTAAAAATGTTGTAACAATAATAGCAATTCCATAGTTACCTACAAATCCATAAATTACATCTAATAACTTAACTGCTGCATCTACTAGCCATTTTGGTGTTAAATAAATTCCTAACGTCATAATACTCCCTTTCTATTCTAAAGCGTCATTTCCACCTGGATTAAAAGGATGGCATTTAAGTATTCTTCTAATAGCCAAATACGTTCCTTTTAAGGCTCCGTATTTTATTATAGCTTGTTTAGAATACTCTGAACATGTTGGATAAAACCTACATACTCTTGGTGTATATTTTGAAATATATTTCTGGTAAAAGTTAATTATACTAATTAGTACTTTCTTCATGTTTTTTCTTTCTTTTAAACATATTACATAAATCTTGTTCTATATCTTTATATCTTATTTCCTTCATTTTATCTTTAAAAATACTCTTTGCTACAATTACATATTCCTTATCTAATCTGAATAAATCTATATTCAACCTTGTTACTTCTCTTAACAATCTTTTAGCTCTTGATCTATATACTGAATTTCCTGTTTTTTTACTAGCCACAAAACCTAACTTTTGTTTTTTTGCATTACATTCAAAAATTAGGACATATTTACCTGATAACTTTCTACCTTTGTTATATACCCTATTAAACTCCTTGTTTTTTCTCAACTTCTCCATACTTTACTCCATGTTTTTAAAAAAAACCGGTGTAATAAAATGTCACCGGTTATGCTGATAATTTCGCTCTTCCTTTTGCTCTTCTTCTTTTAAGAACGTTTCTTCCGCTCTTAGTTTCCATCCTTAATCTGAATCCATGATCCATTTTTCTTTTTCTTTTATTTGGTTGGTATGTTCTTTTCATTATATTATTTTCCTTTCCTTTATTTCAAACATTATAATACTTACATATTTTATACTAAATAAGGTGAGTTGTCAAGCCTTTTTACTTTACAGTTTATCAAAGCTCCCTACCTTTATTCTCTCTAATAATTCCACAGTTTCATCATATTCAAAGCTTTGATTAATTAATGTTTTAACATCCTCTATTCCTTGAATATTTTCAATATACCACATTATATATTTTCTAATATCTGGGAAATATATATTTTCATTATCTATGGCATATTCTTTTACATGTTTAATAGCCATATTAACCCTATCCATATCTTTAACAACTGTTCTTATCTTGCCAAATTCAAGTAATTCTCTAATTTGTAAAATTAACCATGGATTTCCTAATATTCCTCTTGCAAGCATTATACCGTCTACATTAGAATATTTTATCTTTTCTACTGCATCTTTTGCATCAAATATATCTCCATTACCAATAACTTTAATATTAACATTATCTTTAACTTCTTTGATATAGTTCCAATCTGCCTCTCCAGTATATTTTTGCTCTCTTGTTCTACCATGTATAGTAATACTAGAACATTTAAGTTTTTCAGCTATTTTTGCTATTTCTAAATAGTTTTCAGGTTTATCATATCCCACCCTAATTTTCAAAGAAAGATTAGTTTCAGGCTTAAGAACTTCTCTTAATGATAATAATATTTCTTCTATTTTTTTAGGATCTTTAATTAATGCTGAACCATGTCCTGAATTAACTATTTTCTTCATAGGACACCCACAATTTAAATTAATTTCCTTTACTCCCATACTTTCTATATATTTAGCAGCCTTTTGCATTAAGTGTATATCTTTACCAAAAATTTGCACAATATTATTTTCTCTAAGCTTCAATATTTTAGGTACTTCTGTATAAGATAATTGATTTACACTCACCATTTCAGTAAAAGTTAAATCAGGTCTAAAATCTTCTATAAGTTTTCTAAAAGTATAGTCTGTAACTCCTGCCATAGGGGCAGTATATATTTTCACACTCATTTTTACTCCACTGTTATTATCTCTGTTTCAAGACTTATTCCAGTTTTTTCATTTACAACTTTTTTTACATGTTTAATTATCTCTTGTATATCACTAAATTTAGCATTACCTAGGTTAGTAATAAAATTAGGATGAATTGGTGAAACTTGAGCATTTCCAATTCTAAATTCTTTTAGTCCACAATCTGATATTAATTGTGCTGCAAAATTCCCTACTGGATTTTTAAATGTAGATCCTAAATTAGGGTAATTTAATGGATGTTTAGTTCTTCTTTGATTATACTTATCTTCACTAGCTTCACTGTTAAATCCGTAAGTTAATTTTAATAATGTTGATATCACTACCCACTTATTATCTTTAATTTCAGTTCCTCTGTACCTAAAATCCATATTCTCTTTTTTAAGTATTTTAATTCCAGTTTTTTTATCAAATACTTCCACTTCTTCTATTACATCAAATATTTCAGTACCATAAGCTCCAGCATTCATATTAGTTATCCCCCCAAAACTTCCTGGTATACCTGACATATTTTCTATACCTGATAAATTATTTTCTTTCATAAATTTAATAAAATCATTAAAATCTACTCCAGAATATGCTCTTACTAAAGCATAATCATCATTTTTTTCTTCTATAACTATATCATTCATTTCATTTAATGTTACAAAAGATATATCTAAATAACCATCTGCTATTAAAGTATTTGTTCCATTTCCTATTAAATATATTCTATCTCTACTATCATATATTTCTTTTAACTCATTTTTATCATGTATAAATATTAATTCTTTTGCAGTTCCTCCAACCTTCATATTAGAGTATTCTTTTATGCTCACATCTTTTAATATTCTCATTATTTTACCATTTCTACAAAATTATGAGCGTAAGCTGACACACTTCCTGCTCCCATAAATATGTAAACCTTTCCTTTTTTATCTTCTTCTAATAATAGCTTAGTTAATTCTTCCTTTTCATATACTTTAGAATGTTTCCCTATCAATTTAGATAAATCCTCAGAGCTTACATCATATATATTATCTTCGCTAGCTGAATATATAGGTAATAGTAATACCCTATCTGCTAATGCTAAACTTTCTGAAAATTCTTCAAGAAAAAACTTAGTTCTTGAATATCTATGCGGTTCAAAAATTACTATTATTTCTTTTTTTTCATTCATTCTAGCTGCATTAATAGTTGCCTTAATTTCCGTAGGATGATGAGCATAATCATCTATTATTCTGAAATTTTCATCATATATTACTTGATATCTTCTATTAGCACCCCTAAAGTTTTCTATTCTTTCTTTAACCTTATCCATATCAAGTTTTTCTTCATGAGCTATATATATTACTGCTAATGCATTAGATACATTGTGTATACCTGGTATAGATAATTTAAATGTTCCTAATTCTAATCCATTTTTTACTACATCAAAGTATGTAATAGAGTTTAAACTATGAATGTTTTTAGCATATATACTTACCTTATCACTATTTTTTTCATCAACTGAATAAAATACTAATTTATCATCTTTATATGTTCTTATCTCATCACAATCAAAACAGGCAAGAACTTTATATTTAGTTTGTTCAATAAATTGCCCAAAAGATTTTTTAATATTTTCCAGACTACCATGAAACTCTAAATGATCCGGCTCTATATTTGTTATTATAGAATAATATGGATGCATGTATAAAAAAGAATTATCACTTTCATCAGCTTCGGCTATAAAATACTCTGAACTTCCTACCTTAGAATTAGATGCTATTTCTGGAATTATTCCACCAACAGCTACATATGGATCTTTATCTAAAAAAGCTACAGTTGCAAGAGATGAAGTAGTAGTTTTTCCATGAGTTCCAGCAACAGCTATACCTAAAGGTAATTTATCCATGATTTCAGCAAGTAATTCACCACGCCTAACCATTTTAATTTTTTTTTCTACCATATACATATATTCTGGATTATCTTTTTTTATAGCCGTAGAGTATACATAAATGTCTATTTCTTTATCTTCAACATTTTCTCTTTTTTGACCTATATATACATTAATTCCATTATCCTCTAATCTCTTAGTTATATCCTTATATGTTATATCTGAACCAAATACTTTATAACCTAACTCTTTAAGTATTAATGCAAGTCCACTCATTCCTATACCATTAATGCCACTAAAAAAAGCTTTTTTCATAATATTAAACCTCCATATTTCTAAAATTAAATTATACAATTTTTATAACAAAAAAGCAACGCTCAAAGACTTTATAAATAAAAAAAGCCTCTATCAAAGAAGCACATTAATTTAATATACTGGCGGAAGTGACGAGACTCGAACTCGCGACATCTTGCGTGACAGGCAAGCACTCTAACCAACTGAGCTACACCTCCATAAATGGTGGTCACAACTGGGCTCGAACCAGTGACCCCCTGCTTGTAAGGCAGGTGCTCTCCCAACTGAGCTATGCGACCACATTAGTCTAGTTATTATACAATAAAAAGTAATAAATTTCAACACTTTATTTTTAATATATAAAAAAGAGCAAAATATTTTGCTCTTTCTATTTTACTATCTCTTTTACTGCCATTTCTAAATATTTTCTAGCTGTTCCTAAATTTATTCTAATAAATTCTTCTCCACCTGAAACAAAATGTGTCCCACTTTCAACTAATACTCCTTTTTCAGCAAGTTTTTTAGTTAATTTTTCACCATTTTTAACCTTTACCCATAAAAGATAAGATGATTCCATAGGAAATACAATATATTTATTTTCAAGTTTTTCTTTTATGAAAATATAGTTTTGATAAATATACTTACTTAAATCATCTAACCAATCCTCACATATATTATATGCACCAATTAATGAAACAAGACCTAAGATATTTGGAGAAGTAATTGAATTTTCTTTCATTTTAATCTTTAATTTTTCTCTTAAATCCTTATTAGGTATTATGCTATATGATGTCTTAAGACCACCTAAATTAAATGCTTTATTAGGCGATGAAAGAAATATTAAATTTTGTAGATATTTTTCATCTAAACCTAAACTACTTTCATGTTTTTTATCAAATATCATTTCAGAATGCACTTCATCAGATACAAGTATAACATTATATTTCAAACAAAGACTTGCTACCTTTTCTATCTCAAATTTTGTCCATATTCTCCCAGAAGGATTATGTGGATTACAGAAAATAAATAACTTAGGTGAATATTTTTTCATCTTTTCTTCCATATCTTCATAGTTTATAAAATACATATTATTTTCTTCTTTTAAAGGTGAAAAAATCACTTTATTTCCACTATTAATAGCAGAATTATAGAAAGGTTCATATGCAGGAGTACTAATTAATATATATTCTCCCCTATTTAAATATGTTTTATTTAATAAATGTAATGTAGATACTGTACCATAACCTATATTTATCCATTCTTTTTTAACATTTACATTATGTCTTCTTTTTTGCCAATTTATTATAGCATTATAGAAATCTAGGGTAAGGGAAGTATAGCCCAAACTTCCCTTAGTAATATAATCTTGTAATATTTTTGATAATTTTTCTGGGAGTAAAAAATCCATATCAGCTATCCAAAGAGGTATAAATTCTTTAGGAAGATTAATATTAAATTCTTTTTCTATTAAATTCCTATCCCATTTTCTTCTCAGATCAAATTTAGAATCTACCTTTATTTCAAAATTATTTCCCATACTAGTCCTCGTCTACTTCTAATTCACCTTTTCTAATTTTATTATTTCTATAAAACACATTTACTATAGCTATTATTATAGATCCAACAAAAATACCTAAAATATAGCTTGGTAATTTACTTACAAGCGGCCATGCCCATATTGCTGATTCAGGAAACCATTGAACAGCACCTAACATCACGGCTGTCATAGAACCTATCATTGCTGAAATAACATATAAAGGGACAACAAATACTGGATTTTCTAAAGCAAATGGTATGGCTCCCTCTGATATTCCCATAAATGCTAAAAATATCGAAGTCTTACCTGCGTTATAAAACTCTTTATTATATACTCTTCTACCAACTAATTTTCTATCTATTAATGTAGAAAGTCCAAGTCCTATAGAAGGTATTACCACAGCTATATTTCTTGCTGTTAGAGGTAAAATTTTATCTGTACTAAATCCAATAGCTACAAAACTTGCAGCCTTATTAACTGGACCTCCTAAATCAAAAGCTGTTGCAGCTGATGATATTAGAGCATAAACATATTCTCCTTGTTTTCCTGCTATTTCTAATATATTTCTGATTTGAATATTTAACCAACCACCTACTGGCGTAATTACGAATATCATCGCTATCATACAAATTAAAGCAGCAAGTAATGGTATTAAAAATGTTGTTTTAAACGCCAAAAATTTTTCAGATAATTTAATATTTTGATTTAACCATTTAACTATATATCCAATAAATATACCTATAATTATCGCCCCAAAAAATCCACTTGGAACTGGAGCAACCTTATCATAAACTCCATTATCTAATAATTTAATTATATGAATAGGTTTATTTGCAATATATCCTCCAATAAATCCAGCAGAAAAGGCAGTTTTACCACCTATAGAATTTGCAACAAATGCCGCAAACATAGGTATTGCAAATCCAAATAATGTAAATCCAAAACTTTCCATTAAATGAGAAATTTTCAATAATTGTAAACTAAATCCATTAAACTGCCCAGAATTAATTGCTCCTAATATATTTACACTAGGGTCTATTTTTAATAACACATAAGGTATAACTTGTGAAAAAGCTCCTATTAATCCTCCCATTATTAGTATAGGTATCATATATGAAATACCTGTCATTATATGTTTGTAAAAAGCTTGTAGTCCTGAAACTTTTCTACCTCTTTTCTTGATCTCCATAATTACCTCCTAATTTTTATTTAAAAACTTCTTGTAAAATATCTTTTGCTTCTCTTATAGCTTCTTTTAAGCTGACTTCATATACCTCATAATCATCAAATCTTTCTATACCTTGAGGTGTTATTGCAACAGCATGAATTATAGCGTCAGCTTCTCGTATATCCTTGTGAGTCAATTCATTTTGAATGCCGTCTGCACCCTGAGTTTCAATTTTAATTTCAATTCCTAATTCATCTGCTGCCTTTTTTAGTGAATCTGCTGCCATAAATGTATGAGCAAGACCCATAGGGCAGGCACATATTGCTACTACTTTTTTCATAATTTAACACTTCCTAACTATTTAATATTTGTTCTATTTCTATTTTATCCTCCAACTCATTTAATTTATTTCTAAATTCTGAGTTTAATATTTTTGATGATATATCCTTTAATATATCTATATGTTTTTCTGCATTATTTTCAGGTACTATTATCATGAATACATGATTCACTAATTCTTCTTCCTCATCCCAGATTAAAGGTCTCAAAGATTTTAAATATATAACCCTTGATTCATCAATATTTCTAGTCTTACAATGAGGAATAGCAAATCCAAAACCTATAACTGTATTATCTATTTTTTCTCTAACCATTATTTCATCTTTAATATTTTTTGATATTTCATCATCTAAATTTAGGGTCCTTATCATATTTTCTATAATATCTTCCTTATTTGTTTCATCAAAATTAATAATAATATTATCTTTTTCTACTATCCTCATGTTTAATTTTCTCCTTCTAGAACCATTTTTAAAAATTTTGGTATGTCTTCCTTATTTTCTATTTTAATTAAATCCTTTTCAAAATTATATGTTCTCAAACATTTATTAATATCAAGTATTGCATCTAAATGTTCTTCCTTATCCTTTGATGCAAGTGTTATAATTATCCTTATTTTTCCTCCAAAAAAATCTATTTCATCTTTTAGGGTTATAAGGGTAAATCCTGTTTTTTTTACTTCACTTTTTATCTTTCCGTGTGGAAGTATAGTAATATCACCTATTTGTATATATTTACCATATTTATCTATTTGTTGTTTTAAATTATTATAGTATTCTTTTTCTACTATCCTATTTTCCACCATCAGATCTACCGCTATTTTTAATGCTTCATCAATATTATTGGCTTGTACATTTAATCTTATATTTTCCGGTATTAAATAATCATATATCCTTTTACATTTCTTTTCTTCTACATCCATATATATTAAATGCCCTAAAACTTTTCTAATATTTTTTCTAATTTCCTCTTCTTCTTTTCCAGAATTTTCTTTAATAAACTCAAATAACTTACTTTCAGATATCTTAATATTTTTTCTAGATAATCCATATTTTTCAAGGTTTTCTATATCCTCCTTTTTAAATATAGCATTAACTTTTATAACTTTATCTCTTTTACTTAAAATATCAAGTGTGGTAACTATTAAATCTACTTCATCAATATTTTCATAATCTTTAAGCTTGTTATATGGAATAACATCTATTACATCTACTTCAAAGTTTTCTTCAAGATTTTCTACAATTAATTTAGAACTTGAATAACCTAAGCCACAAACAACAAGCACCTTAATCGTATCTTTTTTAACATTCTTATCCATTCTATCTAAGGCTCTTTTAACCATAATAGTTACAAAAGATATTTCCTCACTATTCCATTTAAATCCTAAAGCTTCCTTAGTTTTATTATACAGCTGACCATACTCTTTCATAACCTCTTTACTAATGCTCTCACCGAGGCTTATCTTTTTATTCATTCTATAAATTGCAGGTTTAATATGATAAGTTAACTCTTCTTTAAATATCTTATCCTTACTAAAATCCCTAGAAAATTTTTGATTTAAATTATTAATTATATTATTTACCATCTCTTCTGTTTCTATGTAATTAAAATATATACAATCTTCTTCATTATATGTATACAAACCTAAATATATGTCTGTAAGCATTACAATATCAAGCTCATTTAAATTTTCAGTTACAAGACACTTTGATATTTTCTTATACTCCTCAGTTTTTTTAATAAAATCCTTATTATCCACTTCATATTCAAGTAACTTATGATTTTCAAAATTTCTATTTTCACTAATATATACATAAAATGAAATTACATCAAATGCTTCATCAGTAAGCTTAATATCTTCAGTAAATTTTCTTACTAGCTCTTTAGATTTTTCTAAATCTATATTTTTTGAATAATTAGATAATTTTTTTCTAAGTTGATTAGAAAAATATATATTAAAATTACTATTATTTAAACTTTTCAATTTATTTATTAAATAAAATCTTATCTTTGATTCTTTACCATATATATGATACCCCTTATTAGAATCTACATCTATTTTTAAACCATATTTTTCTATTTCTAAGTTAATATCTTTAATTACATTTCTAAGCGTTGATTTACTAATATCATACTTATTTGATAATTCTTGTAACTTAAACTTATTATTTTCTAAAAATATATCTAACATGATATATATCTGTCTTTCAAAAGAACTCAAAACATATTCTTTAAAAGGGATTAATGATAATTTATCTTCATAATCTTTTATCAATAACTTCAAATTAGCATTCTTTACACCTACTATTTCTAATGATGTATAATAGGTAAAAACTTGATTTAATATTTCTATATTATACCTAAGCATCCTCTCAGTTATATTTAATTCTCTTGATATATTAAATATATTATTCTTACCCTGCTTTAGTAACTCCAATATTTTAAAATCTCTATCTCCTATCATATATATTCCTTTCATAATAAGTATATCTTGAAAAACCTTTTTAACAAGATTTAGATCATTTCACAAAAAACTGAAATAATTTGTAATAAAAAAACAAAAGAAAAATCTTTTGTTTTCTAAAAAGTATATCCTGCTTCTATTCCTGCAATACCCTTATTACCATATCCAGCAAATAAAGCTACGTTATATCTATCTACTATTTTAATTCCAAATGATTGTTTAGCTAGTGGTTCAAGCTTTACATTTATACTATTTTTATATCTAATCGATAATCCAAGTCCTAATTCACTTCCACTATATAACTTAATATTTTTATGTATTAAATAGTTGATCTCTCCTGTAAGTGTTAAATTAAGAGATCCACCACCAACTATTCTTGAGTTATCTTTATTAAATTGTCCACTCAAAGAAACCTTTGGTCCAAATGTTAAATCTAATTTTTCTAATATTCCATATTTCCATTCAACCATAACTCCTGCTGAAATATCTAACTCATTAAATGCTGAACTATTATTATCATCTGCAAATTTTCTCCCATATGCCAAAGTCCCTTCAATCCTATATCTTTCTTTACTTGTACTTGAAAAACTAAGTAAATTAAAAAATATTAAAAATGTAAACAAAACTTTTTTCATTATATCTCCCTTATTTATTAAATGATTTTCTTTAATATAGTCTACTAAATATTTTTAATAAAATCAAATATAAAATTAAAAACATGTACAAAATTGTACATGTTATATAATTTTTCAATCTATTAATGTTTTTCCATTTGACTTTATTACATCTTTATACCAATTAAATGATTTTTTCTTATATCTATTAAAAGTTCCACTTCCATCATCATTTCTATCCACATAAATTAATCCATATCTTTTAGATAATTGTGATGTAGACATAGAAACACAATCTATACAACCCCAAGAAGTATAACCCATAATTTCTACACCATCTTTAATTGCTTCTAAAACCTGTAAAAGATGTTCTTTCATATATTTTATACGATAATCATCTTTAACAGTTAAATTTCCTAATTCATCTTTAATTAGCTCATCTTTTGCTCCTAATCCATTTTCAACAATAAATAAGGGGATTTGATAACGATCATAATAACGATTTAAAGTAAGTCTAAGTCCAATGGGATCTATTTGCCAACCCCATTCAGAAACTTTTAAATATGGATTTACAAGACCACCTAATATATTTCCCCTACCAGAAGAATACTTAGATTTGTCTGAAGATTGAGTAATACTCATATAGTAGCTAAATGATAAAAAATCTACCGTGTTATTTTTTAATAATTCTTCATCACCCTCTCCAAAAACTATATTTATTCCATGATCTTTAAAATATCTCTTTGCGTAATTAGGATAATATCCTCTTACATGAATATCAGAAAATAGGTAATTTAAATTCTCATAATCATAGGCTGCCCAAACATCTTCAGGACTTGGTGTCATTGGATAAGTGGGCATAGCTAAAACCATACAACCAATTTTAAAATCTGAATTTATTTCATGAGCTATTTTAGTAACTAAACTTGATGCAACCAACTCATGATGAATTGCTTGATATAAATCCTGTTTAGATAATTTACTTTTAGGTATATCAATACCACCACTTGTAAATGGTAATTCTAAAACTGAATTTACCTCATTAAATGTTAACCAATATTTAACCTTATCCTTATATCTTTCAAAAACAGTTCTAGAAAATTTTTCAAAAAAGGATATCATTCTTCTATCTATCCACCCCTTATATTTTCTAGCTAAATATAGGGGAGTCTCATAATGAGATAGGGTTACTAATGGTTCAATACCATGTTTAAGAAGTTCATCAAATAAATCATCATAAAATTTTAATCCCTCTTCATTGGGAGTGTTTTCATCACCATTAGGAAAAATTCTACTCCATGCAATAGAAGTACGAAAAACCTTAAATCCCATTTCAGAAAACATGGCTATATCTTCCTTATACCTATTATAAAAATCAATACCTAATAACTTCAAATTATTTTCTGTAGGTTCATCTGTTGGATCATTTAATCCTCCATTTGGCAAAACATCTTGCACAGATAAACCTTTTCCATCTTTATCATATGCACCCTCTACTTGATTTGCAGAAACCGCTCCTCCCCATAAAAAATTATCTGGAAATAACATAAATCCTCCTAACTATATTATAGCCAACAATTCATCAGAATGAATGATTTCATCATTTGTTGGAACTAAAAGTATATCTAAATAATCTTGTGTATTTGTAACAATTATTGGTGTTATTATTTCATAACCTTCTGATAGTATTGTTTCTAAATCCATTTCAAGTATTAAATCTCCTTTTGTAATCCTATTTCCCTCTGAAATTTTACTTTCAAATCCTTTACCCTCTAATTTAACTGTTTCTAATCCCATATGTATTAATAATTCTACACCCTCATCACTCTTTAATGTAATTGCATGTTTTGTTGGAAAGACACTACTAACAATCCCATTAAAAGGAGCATAAACTTTTCCATCTTTAGGAATAATTGCTATTCCATCGCCTAATAATTTATTTGAAAATGTTGAATCATTAACTTTTTCTAAAGATATAACTTTTCCAGAAATAGGAGCATATACATTTTTTTTATTTGATATACCAGATTTAACATTATTTAAATCTTGTTTATCATTTTCTTCATCAATACCTAATATATATGCTAAAACAAAAGTTACAATAATTGAAATTGCTGCTGCAATTAAAGCATTCACTATATTTTTAGGTTCTCCTGAATAAATAAATTGAGGTAATCCAATTATAGATGGAACTACAAAAATATATGATTTAACTCCTGTTAATCCAACATATAGTCCTGATAATCCCCCACCTATCATAGCAGCATACAATGGTTTTTTATACTTCAAAGTAACTCCATATAGGGCTGGTTCAGTAATACCTGCAAATAGTGCTGAAAATCCAGATGTGAATGCCACTTGCCGAGTATTATTATTTTCACTTTTAAATGCTACAGCCATAGAAGCTGCTCCCTGTGCTAAATTAGATCCTAGCATTGCTGGAAGGATAAGTACATCAGGTGTAGTAATAGAGGCTGTTAAAATAATAGGGGCAAATGCCCAGTGCATTCCAGTCATAACTATAAATGGCATAGTAATACCTAAAATAGTTAATGTAATCCAACTATTAATACTATATGTTTGTGTAATTAAGATTGATAACCATTTACCAATAATTACTCCTAAAGGTCCTATTAAAACAATAGCTATAAATCCTGAAACAAGTAATAAAAGGGTAGGTTGTAAAAAACTTTTAGTTCCAGCAGGAGTTATTTTGTTAAAGAATTTCTCAATATATTTCATTAAATATATAGTTATTAATATGGGAATAATTGATGAACCATAGCTTGCTGGTGTAACAATTGCTCCAAATAATTTAAGTTCATTTCCAGTTGATATCATTTGAATAAAACTAGGATGTAATAATATCCCTCCGACAGACATAGCTATTGAAGTATTAATATTTAATTTTTTAGAAGCTGAATATGCTAAAAATATTGGCATAAAATAATAGGGTGCATCACCAAAAAAATTTAAAAACGAAATAGTTTGAGAGTCAGCTTTAAAAATACCAAGCATAGGAAGTATTATCACTAATACCTTTAGCATTCCTCCACCAAGAAGTGCTGGGATTACAGGGGTTATTGAATCTACAATATATTCTATAATCTGACTTAAAATTGATCCTTTTTTATCAGAAGATATATTTGATAATTCAAAGTTCCCAAGTTTAATAAATTCTTTATAATAATTTGCGACATCATTACCTAGTATAATTTGGTATTGATCATTTTTTCTTAAAACTCCTATTACCCCCTCAGTTGATTTTAAAATTTCATCTGAAACTATATTTAAATCCTTAAGTTTAAGACGTAATCTAGTTGCACAATGCGTAACATTAATAATATTTTTCTCTCCACCAATGGCATTTAAAATATTAAGTGCCGTATTTCTATATTCCATAGTTAATCTCCTTTGTTATAGGTTTTTGGTTAAACGACGGATATGAGCAATTAAATAAACTAATTCACTTGAACTTAACAAGTATTCATACTTATTTTTAATAAAATCTGCTACACATATCCCACATTTATACTCTCTAATATATTTCTTTTTCATTAACTCTAAAAGATCACCATCTTCTTCATCATTATAGTCATTCCTTTCTAAAAGACGATGAGCAAATAATTTAACATGAGTTATGAATCTATAATAATCTATAGAATCTTGATTAAATTCTGTTGAATAATAATCTTGTATGATTTTCTCTATACTCATAATGATTTCTGTAATACGATATGATTCTTTAAAATTATTCTCCAAATTAGCATTAACAAAATGCAAAGCTATAAATGCTGCTTCATCAATAGGAAGCTTAACATTTAGATCCTTTTTTATTATTGATAATGCTTTTTCTCCCAATTTAAATTCTTCTTTATAGTACTTTGCAATTTCCCATCTAAGTGGATTAGCTACAATAATCCCCTCTTTATGACGTTCAATTGTAGTATTTATATGATCTGTTAAATTAATATAAATTATTTCATCAAAATGATTTCCAAGCGTTATCTTTCCTAAATTTATTATTTTCTCACATACACAAACAACATCTATGGGAACAACAATAAACATTTCGGTAAACTTATTCATATTTTCACTATTTTTTAGCAAAAAACTTTTTTCAATAATTGAGGGATTTATTTTATCCCCAACCTTCTTTCCAAATGCAATCCCCTTTCCAAACAAAAGAATATCTATATCCTTTTTATTTTGTGCTATAACTGCATTATGATTTAATATTCGTTTTATGATCATAAATTTTTCCTTTCTAAAATAAAAAAAATCTACTTAAAAAATTTTGGTGTACACCAATAACATTTAAATAGATTCCTGCTCACTTTAAAGTGATAACACTCTTTTTTATTCTAATTATTTATATTATATCAAGCTCTTATTATTAATAACCCTATAACATAGTAATATAATAAAGTATTTTTTGAGCTTTGTCAAGAAATTACTACCATCTAAATACTTTAACTTCGTGTCATTAATAGTTCTGATCTCTCTTTATCTTATTTAAACTCTCATATAACTTATCTGATTTTATACCTCCTGAATAACTCATATCTAATTTACCTGTTAAACTTATATTTTCTCTTACACTATACTTTAACTTACTTTCATTATACACCTTATATGTATACTTTGAACTTAAATGTAAGTTGTTATTATTAGCATTATTACTTGGTTTTGGTTGTGTTTTGTTCAAAGTGCTAAACAATGATATTGTCTT
>LJRV01000244.1 GCA_001612575.1 Streptobacillus notomytis | reverse complement strand
CATCTAAAGCGACTGACATTTTCAAGAACTGTAATACTCCAGTTCACCGCTTAGAACGTGGTCTTTTATTTACCTTAAAAGGTGTTTCTGAAATTTCTAATGAAGTAAAACAAGTACTTCATGACCGTATGACTGAAACTGTTTTTGCACAAATTGAAGATGCAAGAGCACTATTTTCAGAAACAGCACCAAAACCTTTAAATTCAATTGATATTTTAGGTCAAGGTAAAGAAGCATTAGTAAAAGCCAACAACGAATTTGGTTTTGCGTTATCTGAACAAGAAATTGATTATTTAACTGAAGCATTTACTCGCCTTGGTCGTAACCCACATGACATCGCGTTGATGATGTTTGCACAAGCAAACTCTGAACACTGTCGTCATAAAATGTTCGGTTCTGAATGGAAAATTGATGGTGAAAAACAACCATTACCGCTGGTCCAAATGATTAAAAACAATTATTAAGAGTCTCCAACTGACGTGTTA
>LJRV01000243.1 GCA_001612575.1 Streptobacillus notomytis | reverse complement strand
ATCTATAGCTTGATTGAAAGCAACTTTAGATACAGCTGTAACAACTGAAATATGTGCTCCAATTTCTGTTAATTCCATAATTTTCTTAACTGGATCTTCTTTTAATCCATTTATTACATAATCAGCTCCAACTTCTTTAGCTAAAGCTAATTTATCATCATTAATATCTACTGCAATTACACGAGTATTAAATACTTTTTTAGCATATTGAACTGCTAAGTTTCCAAGTCCTCCTGCTCCCCAAATTACTACCCATTGTCCAGGTTGAGGTCTTCCTACTTTAATCACTTTATATCTAGGAACTCCTCCACATGTAATTTAACTTGCTTTTGATGGATCTAATCTTTTAGGAACTTTAACTGCGTAATCAGCTTTAACTATACACTCTTCAGACATTCCCCCATCTCCTGAATACCCATCATTTTTACCAGATTGACATAAAGTTTCATATCCTGTAACATAATATTCACATATTCCACATCCTTCA
>LJRV01000242.1 GCA_001612575.1 Streptobacillus notomytis | reverse complement strand
CCAGATGCCTTATTGCTGGCATTAGATCAGGTGACAGATCCACATAACTTCGGGGCATGTATCCGTACTGCCGCTGCAATGGGTGTTCATGCAGTGATTTTGCCTCGCGATCGCTCAGCAAGCTTAACTCCAACTGCTCGTAAAGTCGCAGCGGGTGGGGCCGAAAAAGTTAAATTTATTCAAGTGACTAATTTGGCTCGTACTTTAGCGCATCTTAAAGAGCCAACTCATGTCCGTGTGATCGGTACGATGCTTGATGAAAATGCATTACCTATTCAGTAGTGTGATTTCTCGGGTGCTGTTTTGATTGTAATGGGTGCAGAAGACACAGGTTTACGTCCAATTACTCTAGGACAGTGTGACCAAAAAGCCTATATTCCAATGTCAGGTAACTTACAAAGTTTAAATGTAAGTGTGGCAACGGGTATGGCACTTTATGAAGCTTGTCGTCAGCGTTCTGAGGTATAATTTAGCTGCCTTCCTAGTTTTTATGCAGTCTTGATATGTCTCCCCGTACGCAAGGTTATTTTTTTGT
>LJRV01000241.1 GCA_001612575.1 Streptobacillus notomytis | reverse complement strand
TGGTGCATGATGATGTGGTCGATGAATCCGGCTTGCGTCGTGGTCGTCCAACCGCCAATGCCACCTGGAATAACCAGACCGCCGTATTGGTCGGTGATTTTCTGATTTCGCGCGCCTTTGACCTGCTGGTCGATTTAAACAACATGACCTTGCTGAAAGATTTCTCGACCGGTACCTGTGAAATTGCCGAAGGTGAAGTACTACAGTTGCAATCACAGCATCAACCGGACACCACCGAACAGACTTATTTAGATATTATTCACGGCAAAACCTCGCGCCTGTTTGAACTG
>LJRV01000240.1 GCA_001612575.1 Streptobacillus notomytis | reverse complement strand
GTATTATTTCCTACAGATGTTGCTTGTGCTGTTGAGAAAACTGCATTTCCTATTTCAACTGCTTGTTCATCACTATCTGCACCACCATTATTAATATTAATATGTTCTTTATACACATGTGCATGAGTACCAAGTATTACAGATTTTTTTATATCAGCTTTTGTCTTAGCACCTATTCCAACACTTTCTGCTTTCTCAGATATGGCTTTATGCCCTATTTCTCCATTTTCTGTACTCTTCTCATGCGTTTTTCAACCTGCTCCTATTCCACCTGAGTTTTCTGTTTTATATTTA
>LJRV01000239.1 GCA_001612575.1 Streptobacillus notomytis | reverse complement strand
AAACTTGAGCATCAATACCCATATCTTTATTACCTGATAAAGCTTCACCAGATAATTTTAATAAAATTCGTGAATAACGGGGGCTGATTGTTTCCGCCATGATTTTGCTCCAAGACCTCTTAAACTGAATGCTTTTTGAATCGTGATTCGATTAGACCGATTTAATTTTAATTAACTTTGCAAATAAGTCGTATTCATCCGCATCGGTAATTTCGACTTCCAACATATCGCCTGGTTGAATAGTGCTCTTATCGATATCTTCTACAAAGACATTACC
>LJRV01000238.1 GCA_001612575.1 Streptobacillus notomytis | reverse complement strand
TTTGTTCTTGCCTTCATTCTTTACCTTACACTGATCTGGTTTGCTCTTAGTCTGGAAAAAGAAGTTCCAAAACTTTTTTATTTTTACGCGTTTGTCGCTTACTTTACTTACTCACAGGTGTTTCTTTTAGTCGTGTTTAAAGCTGCCTGGGATATGGTTAAAAGTAAAATTAAAGTTGAAGGTATAACCTGGTATAAAGCAGGGCGCAAAAAGTAAAAAAAATGATCAGTCACTTTAAAAAATCCCGTTTTACGGTGTTATCTTCTGTTCTTCTTTCCTTATATGGCTCTCAGGTCTATGC
>LJRV01000237.1 GCA_001612575.1 Streptobacillus notomytis | reverse complement strand
GCTGTAATAATTTTAGATTAGTAATAGGCACAGTCTCGATTTAAAGTGATATTCAAATACTTTCGGTTAGGCAGACCTTACTTTTTAGGGATAAAAAGTAAGCAAAAATCCTTTGTTCCGCTGATGTTACAACCTTGTAACACAACGCAACAGCGACATCCATGTCGCTAGCACGATAGTAAACTCCGGATAATGATTTAGTTTGAGATGATGTATCTATGGATGATCCATCTTTTATGAACGTATAAGGCAAAAAACAATGAAAG